>JANMMM010000100.1:0-5183 GCA_031373225.1 Phyllobacteriaceae bacterium
GTGAGTGCCGGCACGAAGCCGGCCAAACCGCCAATGCCAAAAACCGCGATCACCGTCTCGATATTGCCGCCAAACGCCCGGGACTTCATCACACCGGCCAGCGCAGCGCTCGCCGCCATGGTTAAAGCCCAGCCGAGACTACCAAACACAGCAACCGCGTGAGCGGGAAGCGCGGCTCTGAGGCGCGCGCCGCAACTGGTTCGCGCTGGAACGGGAGAAGCGGCCATTGGTTACCGGTGCGATTCGGCCACCAGCCGCATCCCGGAAATGCGCTGACGGTAGGCGTCCTGCGTGCCGCCGCTGAATATGGCATTGCCAGCAACAAGGACATTCGCTCCGGCATTGGTGCACAGCCCCGCCGTCTCTAGGGTCACGCCCCCGTCCACCTCAATGTCGATGGCGCGCTTTCCGACCAGCTGCCGGATTTTAGCGATTTTCTCCAGCATGGCCGGGATCATGTGTTGCCCGCCAAAACCGGGATTGACGGTCATGACATTGATAAGGTCCACCATATCCAACACGTAAGGCAGCCCGCTGATCGGCGTCGCCGGATTGATGGCAATGCCGGCTTTTTTCCCAAGCGCCTTGATTGACTGCAGCGAGCGGTGGACATTCGGCCCAGATTCCATGTGAACTGTGATAATGTCCGCCCCCGCCTTGGCGAAGCTCTCGATATAGGGGTCGCAGGGCGCGATCATCAGATGGACGTCAAACACCGCGCTCGTATGCGGCCGCAGCGCCCGGATCACGTCCGCGCCGAAGGTGATGTTCGGCACAAAATGCCCGTCCATCACATCCAGATGCACCCAGTCGGCCCCTGCGGAGACGACGTGATCGACCTCGTCGCCGAGCTTCGAAAAGTTTGCGGCAAGCACCGAGGCGGCGATGATCAGGGGGCGGGACATGAAAGTGCTCCGGGAGGCGATTCGGCTGCGATCATAGCGCGAAGTCTATTGAGTGTCCGCAAAGCCGCCGGACTTTGACACAAGCAAACGGTAGGGATTGCCGTTCTGGCCGCCGTTTGCATCGAAGCTGACACTCCCAAGAACGGTTTGGTGGCTTCCGGAGCCAATGGCCTGCGTCGACCCGGCGGTCTTCGCCAGAATTTCAACGGCGGCATAGGCGCTGGAGAAATAGCCTTCGCCGGCCGCGCCGTTGTTTGCTGGCTGAGGAATGCCGATCATCAGAACACTGTCGGCAAGCGGCACGTCGTCCGGCGCGGCGCTCAGCGTTTCGCCGCCCGCAATGGTGAGCTTCACGCCGCGCGCCGCCGCGTCCCGCGCCAGGATGGCGATGTCGCCGCGGTCGCCGCCGGCGAACACATGGGTCGCGCCGGATTTTTTCAGCCGGTTCACCAAAGCCAGCTGGTTGTCGAGCGCCGGGCGGAACGTATCCACGAACACCGGCTTCAGGCCCCGCGCCTCGGCGGCGATGCGCAGGGATTCGGCCAGTTCGCGGGCATGGATCGTGCCGTCGTCAAGGACGGCGAAATTGTTCCCGCGCCAGAGCGGGAGAAGCAGTTCGGCCAGCGCCGCCGCCTCCGCGCCGCTGTCCGGCCCAAGGCGGAACAGCGCATCGCCGTTTTTCTTCGCGTCTTCGAGAACTTTCAGCGGACGCACGCCAAGCGTGATGACGGGAATTTTTCCCTTACGGAAAGCCGGCATGGCGCTTTGCAGCGCCGGCGTGCACAGATAGCCGATGACCGCGCTGACCTTTGCCGCCGCGAGAACTGAGGCCGCTTCCTTGCCGCCGTCCGCGTCGCAGCGGTCGTCGGCGATGACGAGCCTGATATTTGCTTCGCCGCCCAGCGCCGCCTGCGCCGCCGCCGCGCCGTCGGCGACCTGCCTGCCGAGAATTGCGAACGGCCCTGAAAGCGGCGCGGAAACGCCGATGGTCAACCGCTCCGCGCGGACGGCGGCGGGCGTCAAGGCTAGGAACAGGCAGAGAAGAGCTGGCAATCTGGACATGGTTTTACCATATGCATCGAATAGCCGCCCCGGCAAATGGATTTCAACAGAGGCGGCCGCATATACTTTGAGGCCAAATGCCCTATGCTCGCGCCGCTGCGCCCAGAATGGAAACCGGACACGTGCTGAAATTGAACAAGATCGAAGCGGCGGAATACCGTCAGGCGATGAGCCATTTTGCCGGGGCCGTGCATGTGGTGACAACCGATGGGGCCGCTGGCCGGCGCGGCGTGACGGTGACGGCGGCATGTTCAGTGTCGGATAATCCCGCGACTTTGCTCGTGTGCCTGAACCACGGCAATCCGTTCAACGCGGTGTTTGATGAGAACGGCGTATTCTGCCTCAACACGCTGGCTGTGGAACATGAGCATGTTTCGGTGGTCTTTTCCGGCAAGGGGCATTTGCCGCAGGAAGAGCGCTTTGCCATGGCGGCGTGGGAAACGCTGGAAACCGGCGCGCCGCTGCTGCAAGGGGCAGCCGCCGCTTTCGACTGCAAGATTGTCGGCGCGCAGGATGTGGCGACGCACCGCGTGCTTTTTGGCGAGGTGATTGGCCTAAGGTCCGGTGGAATTTCAAAGCCGCTGATCTATCATAGCCGGGGATATCATTCACTCGGCTAGCGCAGGACCAAAACACATACATGGCAAACCTCACACCCAAACCGGTCCCGGCTTCGATTGACGCGACGCAGGCGCTTTTGGAGAGCGCCGATTATGTCGCAAGCCGAGCTCTGGCGACGGTACTTTTCCTTGCCCTCAAGATGAAACGCCCGCTCTTTCTCGAAGGCGAGGCCGGCGTCGGCAAGACTGAAATCGCCAAAGTTCTTGCCGAAACGCTCGGAAGGCCGCTGATCCGTCTGCAATGCTATGAAGGGCTGGATGTCTCGTCCGCTGTTTACGAGTGGAACTATGCGGCGCAAATGATCGAAATCCGCTTGGGCGAAGCGTCCGGCGTCAAGGATCGCGCAGCGCTGGAGGGCGGGGTGTTCTCCGAAAAGCACCTGATCCGCCGTCCGGTTTTGCAAGCGCTGAGCGGCAAGAAAGGCGCAGCGCCTGTGTTCCTGATTGACGAACTTGACCGGACGGATGAGGCGTTTGAGGCGTTTCTTCTCGAAGTCCTCTCCGACTTTCAAGTGACTGTCCCGGAGCTTGGCACGATCAAGGCTGAAGAGCCGCCAATCGTCATCATCACTACCAACCGCACCCGCGAAATTCATGACGCCTTGAAACGCCGCTGTCTCTACCATTGGGTCGATTATCCGGATGCCGCGAGTGAATTGTCGATCATCCACCGCAAAGTGCCAAAGGCGAACGAGACCCTGTCGCGCGAAGTCGCCGCCTATGTGCAGAAGCTGCGGCAGATCGAATTGTTCAAGGTGCCGGGCGTCGCGGAGACCCTTGACTGGGCGGCCGCGCTTCTGGAGCTCGACAAGGTGGCGCTCGATCCAGAAACGGTCTCCGACACAATCGGCGTTCTGCTCAAATACCAGGACGACATTGCCCGTATCGCATCCGGCGAAGGGCAGAGGATTTTGAAAGAAGTGAAGGCCGAACTTTTGGCGGCGGAGTGAGATGGAAACCGCGCGCACTCTGACTGTCGCCAATTCCGAAGGCCGCGTCGCGGACAGTATCCTGTTCTTCGGCCGCGTCCTGCGCAAGGCGGGAATGAAGGTTGGTCCCGCCTCGGTGCGCGATGCGATTGACGCGGTGATCGCGACCGGCATCGGCTCGCGCGATGATTTTTACTGGACGCTGCACGCCGTGTTTGTGAAGCGTCACGAGGACCATCCGGTGTTCGAAGACGCGTTCCACCTCTACTGGAAATCGCGCGAGCTGATCGAGAAGATGATTGCCATGTTCTCGCCTGTCGCGATGGACCGCAGTGAAAAGGCGAAGAAGAAGGCCGGGGAAACGCGCGTCAGCCAGGCGCTGTTCGAAGGCCATCACAAGAACCAGCGCGAAACGCAGTTTGATGAGGTTGAAGTCGATGCGCGGTTTTCCGTGTCGGGCAAGGAAATCCTGCGCGAAAAGGATTTTGGCCAGATGACGGCTGCGGAGATTGCGGAAGCCAAACGCGAGATCGCGCGGCTGTCGCCATCGTTTGAATGGGTCAAGACGCGGCGCTTCGCGCCGGTAAACACAGGCGCCAAACTTGACGCGCGCCGCATGATGCGGGAGGCGATGCGCAGCGGCGGGGAACTGATCCTGCCGAAATTCCGCGAGCCAAAGCTGGTGCATCCGCCGCTGGTCGTTTTGGCTGATATTTCCGGCTCGATGAGCCAGTACTCGCGGATATTCCTGCATTTCCTGCATGTGCTGACCGAAGAGCGCCGCAAGGTGCAGACATTTGTCTTTGGCACGCGGCTGACCAACATCACCCGCCAGATGCGCTATCGCGACCCGGACGAGGCGCTGGCTTTGTGTTCGGCAGCGGTGAAGGACTGGTCCGGCGGCACGCGCATCGGCGAAGCCTTGGCCGAATTTAACCGCAAATGGTCGCGCCGGGTTCTGGGGCAGGGAGCCGAAGTGCTGCTCATCACAGACGGGCTGGAGCGGGACGAAGTGGCGAAACTGGCGGTTGAAATGGAGCGCCTGTCGAAATCCTGCCGCCGCCTGATCTGGCTCAACCCGCTGCTGCGCTTTGACGGGTTTGAGGCCAAGGCGCGCGGCGTGCGGGCTATGCTGCCTCATGTTGACGAATTCCGCGCCGTGCATAATCTCAATGCGCTCGCCGATGTCTGCGCAGCTCTGTCGGGCAAGGGCGGGCGGATGAGCGATCCGAAACTCTGGCTCGCCAATGCGCGCGAAGCGGCTTAGGAGGAATATATGGAACAACAGCTTGCAGACCTTGACCCGCTGGCCCAAGCCGAAGCCTGGATGGGCGAGGGCAGGGAGGTGGCCATCGCCACCGTTGTCGAGACCTGGGGCTCCGCCCCGCGCCCGGTCGGCAGCCATCTGGTCATTGACGACAAGGGCAATTTCTTCGGCTCAGTCTCCGGCGGATGCGTCGAAGGCGCGGTCATCTCGGAGGCGGCGGACATTATTCTAACCGGCAATCCGAAGATGCTCGAGTTCGGCGTTGCGGATGAGACCGCCTGGCAGGTTGGCCTGTCCTGCGGCGGCAGGATCCGAGTTTATGTCGAGCGGCTGGGCTAGATAAATATGTCATTGAAAATATTGAAAAAAAACGCAGATTGGCGCTGCCCCACAAACGCCC
>JANMMM010000102.1:0-15879 GCA_031373225.1 Phyllobacteriaceae bacterium
GCGAAGCTGTAATTGAATGGCTCGAAAGCTGGGGCACGGACAATGTCAAGCCCATGCCCGAACCCGACATTTTTCCTGACGATCCCGAATGAAACTCCGCCTGCTTGCAAATGCGACGCGCGATCTTCGTGACATTTTTGAATTCATTGAGCAAGACAGCCCCGAAACTGCGCGGGATGTCGCGCGGCGTTTGATGAAATCCCTGCAGCTTCTGGCGCAGAATCCGTCCGTCGGCAGACCCTCCAAGACAGAAGCGATGCGGGAATGGTCGGTCCCAAACCTTCCCTATGTGGTTCCATACAGGGTTCGGCGCGACAAGGTCGAAGTCCTGCGCATCTATCACACCCGCCGCAACCGCCCGAAAAATTGGAAGTGACAAGCGCTCAGTTTCGCGTCACCGCCTTCGAGCGCATCCGCGCCACCGTCTCCCGCTCCGCCCGTTTGCAGCGCATCGGCGGCAGGCCTTTTTCCATGAGCGACATATCCTCCAGCACCATGTCGCCCATGCGCTTGAAAGCGATGTCCAGCGCCCCGGCCCTGTGCGCGGAGCGGATGAAGCCTTTGAGGCCCCGCACGCGGTGTTCTAGCGCAAGCGGCTCTTCCGGGAACACATCGCTCGCCGCAACGATATGCCCGCTCTCCACCGCATCCATCAGCGCGTCGAAATCCACCACTCCCGCGCGGGAAAGCAGGATGAAGGCCGCGCCTTTGCGCATCGAGGCAAACGCCCTGCGGCCAAGGAAATTCTGGTTTTCAGAGGTGACGGCGGCAACCACGAAAACCGTGTCGCTCCCTGTCAGCACCTCATCCAAACTCGCAGGCTCCGCCCCCTGATCGCGGATGGCGGAGTGCGGCATCCACGGATCATGGATTCTGACTTTGGCGCGGAACCCGGCAAGCAGCCGCAGCAGCGCTTTGCCCAGATCGCCAAAGCCAATAATGCCGATTTCCGACCCGCTCAAGAGCCGCGCGCCGGCATTGCCGTCACCGCCCCAGAGCTCATCGCCCGACCGGAACGCCACATCCGCATCCACAATGTTCCGCGCCAGCGCAATCGCGAAGCCCAGGCCTATCTCCGCCACCGGCTCGGCAAACACCTGACCCGTTGTCACCACATGAACGCCGCGCGCGAACACCTCCTCATACGGCATGTTCTGCAGAAGATTGCTCTCTACGTTGAAAATGCAGCGCAGCGATGTCAGCCGCGCCAGCGTTTCGGAGGAGATCGGCGGCTGGCCAATAATGTATTTGGCGCGCAAAAGCACAGCGTCCGGAAGCGCGGCAAGCGCTTCATCGCTCGTCTCAACGATCTCAAAATCCGCGCGCAGCTTCGCTTCCTGCGCCCGATGAAAGATCAGTTCCAGCGAACGCGGCAGCGGGCAGGAAAGGACGAGAGGCCTTGCATCCCTCATGGCTGCCTACTGTTTCAGAATATCGCGGATTTCGACCAAGTTGGAACGCACGCGCAGGATTTTGAATCCGAGCGTCGTCAGATGCGTCGGCATCACCCAGCCATCCTCCCGACCGTTGGAAATAATGAAAGGGTCAAGGTCGAGCGTTGTGCGGAACTGGCCCTCCATGCGGTTCCAGATCGGATCAAGCGCCTTTGTCGCGATAATGTCCTCAAAGTCGGCATGGGCTGCGGACAGCAGGCCGTAATAGGCGTACATCTGTCCCATTGCCTCCCAGAAATAATTGTCTGCCTGGGTGTCGAACCAGCCGAGATTATTGGCCTTCGAGCGCTCATCGAGCGCGGCCGAGGTCGAGCCGATATGGCTGGTGACGGTCTCAATCAAAGTCGAGAGATTGTCAGCCCGCGCATCGAAAGTGGCCTCACACTTTGCCAGCCTGTCATTGAAAATGCGAAGTTCGTCCATGCCCACCCGGTAGGAGGCAGGAGTCGCCTGCTTGAAGCCGAAGGGTGAAATGCCGAAATACCAGGATGAAACGTCATATTGCAGCTGGCCGCGCGCTTTCGCCAAATTCGGATCGATCTGCGACGTGCCGCGCACGCGGCCAAGCGAGTCGACCAGTTCGTTGGCGACGCGCTGCACGGCCGCATGCACGCCGCGCTGGAACGAGGCCTTGTTGTCAAGAAATGGCGTGCGGTCCCACGAAAGGCCGAACAGGCCAGCCTTGTAGCTGAGCATGGACGACACCCAGGCGTTCTGGTTGACGTTAAAGTCCGTGAGGTCGGCCTCGACATCGACAATGGCGGAACGGCCGCAGGTCTTGGCCGTTGTCGCGCCGCCTGTGGCCGCAACTTCCTCTCCCGCCGACTGCTTTCTCGCATCGAGCTTCAAAGCGCTAATATAGTCCGGATCATATCCGGCATAGGTCGTCGCGTTGTAGACGAACCAGGCGTAGTTGGCGGCGAGCGCCAAAAGGATCAGTCCGACAATCGCCTGCCAGACGAAAGCCGTGGACCGGTACCACGCCGCCACTTTAAGAAACGGCCACAAAATCCAGGCAATGACCAGTCCGATGCCGCGCCCGATCAGGAAAAAGATGCGGCTGAAAAAGTTGATGATCGGGTCAAGCATGAAACTGTCCTTGGCTCAGAGGTCATACAGCCGCTTGCGCAGGGCCGCCTTGTCATTGAGATAGGTGGTTTTCAGCGTCTCCACAACATGCTCCTGCCAGGGCTTCGCATAGCTTTGGTAGTCCGTGTAGAAGCCCTGTTTGTTGAACACATATTTCGACACAAAATCCGACGGCACAAATTCCGAGATCAGCCGGTTCACCAGCCATTTGTCCGGATGATCCGGCTTGCCGCGCAAGAGCAGAAAGCGCCGGTCCGGCTCGACATTCGCAAGATCAATCCGCCCCGTCTCCGCCGCCTCGCGCTTGGCTGCGTTGAGGAAGGGGAAGTTGCCGTCCTTGGTGATCATACCCGCATTTCGGTGCATCCAGGTCTGCAGCCAGATTGCGTCGATCTTTGACATGTCCTGCTTCGGCTCGGCCCGGCGCACCAGGTCGCGGATCACCATTTCTGCGCGGTGCTCCAGAAAGCCCGATGTTTCCAGCCAAGAGGCGCGCGGCAGGTCGATGCGGCCAGTGGAGGCGAGGAACTTGTAGATATTCTCTGTCTCGTTGATCGACAGATAGCTCACCTGCCAGGGCCGCGAGCGGCGGAACCCCGGCGAATCCGGGCTGGCGATCACCGTTGTCATCTTCTCGTCGATGAAAACATAAAGCCCGCCGAAATGGCTGGTCCAGAACGCATTGTGACGGAACACGACCTGATCCGGCACCAGCACATTCTCGCGGATGTCGCCGCACTCTTTGGCGAGCTCCACCATCCGGTTCAAAAGCTTATTGTCGCGCCAGGCATCCGGCTCGCCCTTCAGCCTGTCCGTCAGCGTGCGCAGCTCCGCCGCCTTGCCCAATGTGTCGTTCGCCGACATGACGCGGAACTCGACCTGCTTGATCGACAGGAGGTCCTCAATGTCATCGACTTCCGAGACCGAATCCTCGATCTCGCCGAAAATCACATCCTTGATCGTCGTCGCGTTGATGGCGCGGGAATTGCCGGAGAAGAACTCGTACATGAGTTCGTCGGTATTGGAGAAAGCCGTATGGACGACAGGCAGCTCCGCCTGCGCCGGGGTCAGGATGACGAAACGCCGGTTGACGCCGTTCGGGTCCAGATAATCGGAATTGCCACATTCCTTGGCGATCTGCGGCGAAAATCCCGTCCGGTCAATGTCGAACTTCTTCAGCTTCGTCGGCTTCTCCCCAAACGCCGCAAGCGCCTTGTTGTAGCGCTCAATGAGGTGCGGCTCGTCAATGGTGAGGAGGCGGTCGTAGATGAGCTCGTTTTCCTGGAGGAGGTCCATCAACGGCGGGCCTCTGCAATCGTTTGGGTGCCGAGACTCTCCCTCACCCGGCCCTGCGGGCCACCCTCTCCCCGGGGGGGAGAGGAGAAGAGATATGGCCGCGCCGCTTTCCCCTCTCCCCCACGGGGAGAGGACGGTTCGCGCAGCGAACCAGGTGAGGGAGAGTCAAGGAGCATCAAGAAGCCACCCATCACCAAGCCCCCTTCTTCTTCAACACCTCAATCTCCCCAACCGCCCGCTCCCGCAGCCGCGCCTCGCGCACCATCTTCTCAACCGCTGAATCATCCGAGCGGTCCGAATAGCGGAACTCTGAATCCGCGTAGCGGTTGATTTCCTGCACCACCATTTCCATCGTGAACGGCTTGCGCAGCTCTTCGACCATGGCTTTCTTCGCCTCATATTCCTTGTGCATGAAGGTTTCGGGTTTTTCGAACCATTCATCCGGCAGTTCGACATCCATCGCCCGCATCTTGACCGCGTCAGTGATGTTCTTCACCGCCCGCCCGGTGAAGCGCTTCTCGCGCTCCTTGATCCGGTGCAGATAGTCGCCAATGTCGGCGATGGTCTGCGGCTCGCCATTGTCTTTCAGGAACTGCGTCCACACCGACAGCAGCGACTCTTCCTCTGGCTTATTATGCTCCTCATAAGCTTCGGCCACCGCCTTCTGGATGATCTGCGCCTCATAAAGCTTGTGATCGCCCAGCGGAATTTTGTGGTTCTTGCCCGCCAGCAGCGCGAAAATGTCGATATAGTCCGCCTCGCTCTGCGGCCCGTCCACCAGCCACCTTGCCGCCGCCCTCTGGCGCAGCGCGTCGTCCACGTTCTCCGGATAGTTGGAGAACATGCCGAATGTCGCATTGCCGCGCACCACTGTCTGGGCGCCCGCGAACGCATCCATCAAAACGCCGGTGATTTCATGCTGCCCCGCCGAAGCCCGGTCATCCGAGCGCTTCGCCGCCACCTGGTCGATATCGTCCACCGTGCCGAACGAGATGACGCGCGGATTGATCACCGCATCGACAAATTCGCGGCAGTTCTGCCCGGACTTGCCCTGGTAGGAGGAAATCTGGTCGACGCCGAAATTTTGGTAATGGAACGGCAACCCGGCGACCTGGCAATAGCCATGGATCAGCCCGGCGATCATCTGGATCAGCGTCGTCTTGCCCGTCCCCGGCGCGCCGTCGCCGATGAAGGTGAAGATGTAACCGCCAAGCTCGACAAACGGATTGAGCTGCCTGTCGAAATCATAGGCCATGATCATCTTGGCGAGCTTCATCGCCTGATATTTGGCGATGTGGTTGCCGACGACCTCCTCCGGCTTTTTGAAAGCCATGACCAGTGCCTTGGACTTTTTGCCCGGCGCGACGTCAAACCCGTCGAGATTGAAATTGTCCGCCTCCAACCGCAGATGCGTGTTCTCAAACGCGCCGAGCCCGGAGAATCGCGGCTTCCTCTGCAGCAGCCCGTCCAGCGACACGCGGGCCAGCGCCTTCGCCCGCGCCAGCATCGAGGCCTCGTCCGGCGCGTTGGAAATCGCTGTGTCCAGCCCCGCTGTGAACGACTTCACCGCATCCTGCGCCGTGTCAAAATTGAAATCCGGCTCACTCACATCGTTCGGCGCATCGCCATCCGCCTCGATAAGCCCCGCAAGATAAGCCGCCAGCGAGAACGCCGACACATAGGCCGCCGCTGACATCAGGTCGCGGAAATGCGCCGCGTCCGCACCTTCCAAGGGCGCCGAAGCGTTGCGCGCCGTCATGTCGTCCAGCCCGCTCTGCTTGGCAAAAGTGTCCGCAACTGCCAGCGCCACGCAAATCCCGCGCCGCGTCCGGTACAGCAAAGTGTGCTGACCGATGGACAGCATGGAATCGTCGGCCCGCACTTTCTGGATCGTCTTGACCAGCTCCACCTCGCGCGTCTTGCGCAAATTCCCGGTCGAAACAGTGGACACAAACCGCCGCCCGGTGCCCGCAATCTCGGTCCCGGACTTGCCGTCGGTCGATTCCATCACCACCATGCGCGTCACAAATGACTGCGCGGTGGGGACGTGTTTGGCAATGTCTTTTTCGCTGATCGTCGTCAGGCCCGCGTCCATGCCGGCGCTCCTTCTTTAAAGTTGAGCGTGACCGCTCTTGTTCCCGTCATTCCGGGGCCGCGTAAGCGGAACACGGAATCCAGAGATGTGAAGGTGCAGAACGGAGCTCGGCTCGTGCGCCGCCCGCCAAAAAGTTTAATGACATCGCCGCTTCGGCCGCATCTGGAACCAAGTTGACGGCGAAAACCGCCGCCGTCGCCACTCTGGATTCCGGGTTCGGCTGCGCCGCCCCGGAATGAGGGCCTCACTTGGGATTTCACAGGGATGTGCGAGTAGCCGCGCCGAGCAAATGTGATTGCCTCACACATCCGAAATCACCTGCCCGTTCGAAATCACATGCGTCTTGAACCCATCGAACATCTTCTTCGTCTCACCCGCCGCATACAGCGCCTGGTAGGCTTCATGCGGCACCAGCGCATGGCGCTCATAGGCGGACACGCCCTGCCGCGTCGCTTCAAGATCGTCCGTCTCGATATGATATTCCTCGCGCGCCGGGGTGGATGACCAGAGGCCTTTTTTGGCCGGCCGTTCAGCCTTTGAAAACACGTCCTGGATTGTCCAGGTCAGAAGCCAAGCGTTCTCCGGCTTCCGCACCTTGCCAAGGATTTCATTGACCTTGTCATTCTGCTCCGTCACCCCCGCCGTATAAAAAGGCCCCAGCACAATGCGGCGCAATTGCTTCGGCTGTAAGGGATCAATATCGGCGTCCATATTCATAGCAATGGTGATCGGCGACAGCGAATAGGCGGAGTTCTTTTCACAGAAAGCGTCGAACTGGCGGGCCAGCGCCGGGTTGAGCAGCCCGTCCACCGGCAACGGAATTTTCACGTCCTCATTCAGCTTGCCGTCGCTTGTCACCAGCATGTCGATCAAATCTTCCGACTGGTCCTCAATCGTCGCCGAATAGACAAGCGGCAGGTTCGCCGCCCCGTCAAAAGACGCCCAGTGCACCACGTAAAACGGCCGCATCGTTTTCGGGTTCACCGAAACCTTGATCGTCTTTGGCAGGATGAACGGCGAGAACAATTCCCCCTTCTGCACCTGTTCCAGATAGACCCGCTCCGCCATGTTCTTCTGCAGAACGTCCGGGAATTCCTTGTGACGCAGGATAAAGTCAGCCATGTCCTCGCGCAGTTGCGCCGCGTCGGGCAAAGCTGCGAGCCGGTCTTTGGCGCCCTGCCTGTCGTTCTCCAGCTCCAGGACGTTCTGGAAAACCGGATAGCCGCTCTCGGAGCGGGAGACTTTGAACGTCGAAGAAAATGCCAGCCGGTTCTGCCAGCAGGCGAAGGAGTTTTCCAGCCGCTGCAGATATTCCGAGATCACCGGCGCCATCAGGTCATGCCGGTACATCGGCGAATTCTGGTCGGACAGGAACACTTCCAGCCCGTCTAGCGCCGCGCGGATCGACGCGAAGTACCGCGCCGCGACGCTCATCTCTTCGGTTTGCTTCGCCATGGCGCGCGCCGCCTGTCAGCGGTCAGCTGGCGACATAATTGCCGGAATTGTGCTTCTTCAAAACCTCGTCAAACCGCCGCGCGAAAGCGTCGTCGGCAAGCGACTTGCGCCGCTGGATGTCCGCCGTGGACACCATGTTCTTCTCATGCAGTTCCAGAAGGTCGCCGATATGCTTCTGCGCCGCCGCGCCAATGCCGGCCATCGTTTCTTCAGCCGCCGTGTCGACCTGCGAGCCGAGTGTGTTGATCTTGTGCGCCACATCCTGCTGCGCCGCTGTCTTCAGCGAGTCTTCCAGCGCCTTGTACAGAACAATGCGCTGCTCGGTGTCGATGGAGAGTTTGTTGATCAGTGTCGACTGCGCCGCGATCTGGTTGTTGAGCGAATCGACAAATGTCTGGAACATCGACGTGTAGCGCTCGAGCGTCTGGCTCTCCGCCAAGAGCTCCTGCTCCTTCGCCTGTTTCTCATTATATTCTGTCGCAAGCTTGGCCCGCTCGCCCGAAAGCTGCGTGCGCGTCTTCTGGTCGGTCGAGGCGGCGATCTTGTTTTCTATGTCGAGCAAAAGCGGATTGATTTCCATGATGCGCTTCTGCACAGCCTCAAGATTGCCCATCGTCGTCTTACGCCGCTCAATCACTTGCGTGAGGCTCGCCTCAGATGTTTTGTAGCGCGTGTCGAGCACCTGTTTCTGCGCCTTCAAGATACCGACAATCGTGTCGGATTTGGCCAAAAGCTCCTGCAGATTGCCCGCCAGCGACATGCCCCGCACCCGGTCGGAGCGCATCCGCTGCATCTGCTCGTCCGAGAATATGCCGACAAACTTTTCCCAGGTGGAAAAGCTCTTCATCGATTCAAACTCGGCGCCGAATATATTCGTCGCGTCTTCGAGTCCGAGGATCAGGTCAGCGATGTTGCCCTCCATCACCTTCTGTTGATTGATGACATCCTGCAGCCGCGCGTTCTCAATATCGAAATTCGCGTCGCCGATCTTTTTGTCCGCCTTGGCGAACTGGTCCAGCACAACGGCGGACTGGTCGATCTTGGTCTTCATCTCCTCGACCACGGCCTGAGTCTTGGCAATCTCGGCGTCAAAATTCTGCAGCGTGGCCATTTAAATCTCTCCAGTCAGCGTGAAACCCCGGCCAGATATAGCCATTGCCCTCGTCGATTGAAAGATGCGCCCTGAAGCGGCCCGTCGATTTCCTGAGTTCCCTGATAAACGGCTTGGCAAGCGCAGCGGGCGGCGGACTTACGGCTTTTGCGCATAGTGTGTGGCTGGCCCGAAGCTGCCGAAGCTGACAGCCCTCAGGATCAAATCCTTGGGCGGATCGAAAACCACTTGGGCATTGAGAAAGCCGAGCGCCGCAAGCTTGGCTGAGTAGCTCAAGCGGTTCTCAATATCGGCGAGGATCAAATGTCCGCCGGGCCGCAGAACGCGCTGCATTTCTTCGAGCGCACGGTCGCGGTCAGATTCCGAGGGCAGGTTGTGAACGACCCAATGCGATACCACAACATCAAATGACTGATCTGCAAATGGCAAAGCGCGCGCATCGCCGGTCGCGGTCTCAACCTTGCCGCCAACCCCTTCCCTGCGTGCATTTTCCAGCGCGGCATCCGGCGTGTTGCCGGATTGGTCAACAGCCTGCCAGATATCAACGCCAACCGCCTTTCCTAAAGTCAGCCGCTTCGCCGCGCCCACAAGCATCAACCCGCGCCCGCAGCCGACATCGAGCACCCGCTCATCACCGCGCCAAACGATCCGGTCCAGGATCTGATCACGCTGCCTGATTTTCGTAACCTTGCTCCAAAACAGCATGAGGCTGCCCATGCCGAGCAGATATAAAGCGGCTGCGGCCGCGATAAGCCCAACGCCAAGCTGCCACACAGGATGGGCTGACAACAGCCAGACGGCGAGCAAGGCTGACAGCAGCGCGGCGCTTCCGCCGGCAAAGAAAAATCGCACCAATCCGGGCGCGTCGATGCCATAATCCGGCCGCGCGCTTGAAGCGTTCGGTTTTTGGTCCATTCGGCTTTGGTCCATAAAGTCATACCTGAAAAACGGGATTGCCTGTTCCCGAAAATACATAGAACGGCCTCTTCAGAAGCACAGTCCGGCGCTCAGCCATTTGTGAACCGCACCTGGCTCAGCGCGAAAAACCCACCAAATCCTCCGCCGCCACGCGCCCCATCTCCTCCTCCCCCTTCCATTACGGCCGGCACAACGTCCGCTAGATTGAAAGCTTATCCAAGCTCCGGGTATCTTCAACCCGTCGAGAAGCGTAAATGTCGCCCGTCCGGGCCAAAGCTCGCCAAGGACGCGCCCTATTGAGAGCAATCTCGTAACGGGCATCGTCTTTATCAATTATGGTTTGAATCAGTGAGGGCGCGCCATCAGTTGACGCCCTTGCGGTCACACTGCCATCTGGTCCGCAAATTGCGCTTGCCAGCCCTGCGGCACATTGCGCCGGTGTTGAAACACTGATCCACAAATTATTGTCTGTCGCACGGGCTTGCGCCAGAATTTGATACATCGGGTCGCGCGCGTATGCGGACAAAAGAACACAGTCAGCGCCGAGATTGCAATACTCCATAAAGAGCTCTGGGAAGCAAAGCTCAATGCACAAAGCCAATCCAAAACGGTATCCGTCGACAGTAAAGATCACGGGCAAAAGGCCCGGACTGTACCAATTGTTGATCTCCGCATGAGAGCAATATCTCTTGTCGTAACGGTCCACGATCTCGCCTGAGTCTGAAATGACATAGAGACTGTTATGGGGGAGATGCGGTGAATTCAAACGATGGTTGCAGCCCAAAACAACAAAAATTCCCAGCGCTTTTGCCAGTCCGCAGATCAGGCCAATTTCAGTGCGGACACACTGCCAATCGACCTCTTCCCATGCCGAAATTTCACTTTTCACATATCCAGACAACGCGCCTTCCGGAAAATGCACAACTCGCGCGCCCTCGTCCTTTGCCCGAACCATAAGCTCACGGATCTGCTGACCATTCGAGCGCACATCAACCGAAATCAGGTTCGAGGCCGTTGCGAGGATAATATTCGACATGAATTTTGAATCCATCACCTCAAAGGGCTATTTATCAATTCAACGAAGATTGAAGATAACGGGCGGAAAGAAAACACGCTGTTTGATGGTAAAAAAGCAACGGCGTCAGCGCGAAAACCCCACCAGATCCTCCGCCGCCACCCGCCCCATCTCCTCCTCCCAGTGCGGCCGGCACAGCGACACATAGACATCCTTGCCGATCGCGACCTGCTCGCCCTGCTTCGCCACCTTGCCGTCCCCGCCAAGCCGAACCACCATGGTCGCCTTCCTCCCGCATCGGCAGATGGTGCGCACCTCGCGCAGGTCGTCGGCGATGGCGAGCAGCGCCTGCGAGCCCGGAAAAAGCTTGCCCTGAAAATCTGTCCTGAGTCCGTAGCACATCACCGGTATCCCCAGCCGGTCCGCCACCCGCGCCAGCTGCCAGACCTGATCTTCGGTGAGAAACTGCGCCTCGTCGACAAACACGCAGTGCAGCGGCGTGCCGCCGATCCGGTCTTCGACGCGGGCGAACATGTCGTCCTCGTCCCGGAACATTTCGGCCTTTTCCTCAAGCCCGATGCGCGAGGAAATGTATCCTTCATCCCCCTTGCGGTAATGCCCCGCCACAAACAGCAGCGTGCGCATGCCGCGCTCCTGATAATTATAGGAGGCCTGCAAAAGCATGGTGGTCTTGCCGGCATTCATGGTCGCGTAGTTGAAATAGAGTTTGGCCATTCAAAAGAGTCCCGGAACGGCTCTTTGTCTAGGGCGCAATTCGACCGCGCGCCACAGCAAGGCGCGCGGTCTCAACAGATTCTGTTCAGGGCAGCTTGTCTTTCACCGACCCCGCCACCGCCGCAGGCAGCATGCTCTCCGGAACCTCGACGCTTTTCGCGTCCGCGCCTTCGCCGCGCGTCAGCGTGTAGATGAACCTGTCCGCGCCCCTTGCCGCCGGAAATTTCTTCTTGGCCGCAAACAGCGCGTCAATCGCGGCGCGGGTCGGCGCGTCGAGCGCCGCCGCATCCACTTCGCCTTTGGCCTTAAGTCCGGCAAACCCGCCGCGCCGCTCTATGACAAGCTTGTCCATATCAGGTCGCCCTTTATGCCTTGGCCCTGCGGTCAGGGTATGCCGACCGCCGTCCAGCCCGCATTGACAGCAGCATAGACAGCGGGATCTGCGGGGTAAAGCCGCCGCGCCGCCCGCCTTGTCCGCCGGGCGAAGGTGCGGAACCGCATGTTCGGGCTTGGCAGCCCGGTCAGCGCCGCATACCAGACCTTGCCGAGCTTTTCCCAGCTCTTGCCGCCGAGCGTCATCGCCGCCGTGTAAAACGCATAATTGGGTATGCCGCTGCTTTCATGCGGGTCCATGCCCGGCCTGTAGTCGCGGTAATGGAACGGCTGCGGCGCAAGGCAGTGCGCGTCCCCCGGTTTGGCCATGTCGCGCAGGCAGGTGAAGCCCCGCGCCAGCGCGTCGGGACCCATGATGCCGCCGCCGATCAGCCAGTCGGCGGCACTGACGTCCTGCCCGCCCTGCCACTGCCGGAACATTGAACCGAACGCGTCCGACATGCTTTCGTTCAGCCCGCCCGCTTCATTGGTGTAGTTGAGGCCGAGGGTGAACTGGGTCACGCCATGCGTCAGCTCATGCGCCACGACGTCATTGGACTGGGTGAAGTCGATGAAAATCTGGCCGTCGCCGTCGCCATAGGTCATCTGGCTGCCGTCCCAGAAGGCGTTGTTGTAGAGGTTGCTGTAATGGATATTCGACAGAAGCGTCATGCCGGCGTTGTCGATGGAGTTGCGCCCAAACGCGCCTTTGTAGAACTTGGCGACATCGGTCGTCACGTCAAATGTCCGTTTTGCCGTCGCATCCGCCGAACCGCCCGGATTGGCCACCGGCGCGCCGGGGAGCGAGGTCGTATGGGCGCAGTCGTAGACCGTGACCTTCGGTGCGTCCGCCATGGCTCGTGACATGCCCATTGTGGCGATGCTGGCCTTGGTGGCAACATTGTGGGCGGCGCGGAGCTTGCGCCAGATCGCCTCGCGGTCACTCGTGTCGGCGAACGATTTGCGGCTGGCCTCGGGCAATTTTTTGTCCTTGGCGAACCGGTCGAGCACTTCTTTTGGAACGATAAAACATCCGCAGGCAAGACGCATGATTTTCTCCTTTGCGTTCACCGGACCATGTTATCCTCATTGGTCAGAATTTTTCTTTTAGGATGCGCCCATCGGCCGGATTGTTCAAGAAAATTCTTCCTCAGCGTCAGTTATTTGATGGCGGAACACAGCTGCGGGACTGAGGCCCCGGCGAATATTTGCCGCGCGGGCGGCATCAGGACAGCCCCTGTCGCGCCAAGGCCATGCTGCCACTTTCATAAGCCGCGAAAACATGATTGGATTGTGACAAGGGACGACAAGAAAAACCGGGCGTCCTGGTCCGAAACAAAATGGGAAACATCAAGATGACAAAATTCACTTCGGCCGCGCTGCTCGCTTCAGCGCTTATGGCCTCTTCCGCTTATGCCGGCGACGCCGAGACTTGCAAGCCCGTGCGCTTCGCCGATGTCGGCTGGACCGACATTCAGGTCACCACCGGCGTGACGCAGGTCGTGCTTGAGGCGCTGGGCTATGAGCCCGTCGTCAACACGCTCTCCGTGCCCGTCACCTACGCCTCCTTGAAGAACAAGGACATCGACGTCTTCCTCGGCAACTGGATGCCCTCCATGACCGCCGACATCAAGGAATATATGGCGGATAAATCCGTCGAAACCATCGGCACAAATCTGGAAGGGGCGGGCTATGGCCTGGTCGTGCCACAATATGTCGCCGACGCCGGCGTCAAGTCGCTGGCCGACCTCACAGCCAACAAGGACAAGTTCTCCGGCAAAATCTACGGCATCGAGGCGGGCAATGACGGCAACCGCATCATTTCCGAAATGATTGCCAAACCGGAGAACAAGCTCGAAGGTTATGAGATCGTCGAAAGCTCCGAGGCCGGCATGCTGACCGAGGCCGAAAAGGCGATGAAGAACAATGAATGGATTGTTTTCCTCGGCTGGACCCCGCATCCCGTCATGGGCGACATGAAAATCGCCTATCTGGACGGCATGGGCGATTCAGGCTTCGGCGCGGCCACAGTCGCGACCAATGTGCGCGCGGGCTATGTCGGCGAATGCCCGAATGTCGGCAAGCTCCTCACCAACCTCAAGTTCAACCTCGCCATGGAAGGCGCGATGATGGCCCCCGTTCTTAAGGACGGCGCGGACCCGAAAGAGACGGCGAAGGTCTGGCTGAAAGCCAATCCGGACGCGGTCAAGCCCTGGCTCGAAGGCGTCACAACGTTCGACGGCGGCGACGCGCTGGCGGCGGTGACGGCGGCGCTTGCGGGGTAAATTCCTTTCCGCTTAAGCTACGGCGGCCGCAGTCCTCTGCGGCCGCCCTTCAAACGGGGCGCACTGTCGGGAGGGACACATGGACCCAATTTCCAAACTGATCGCCGCGTGGAAAATCCCCGTCGGCCAATGGGGTAAGTCCTTCATCGACTTCATCGTCACTTATTTCGACTGGTTCTTCGACGCGCTGTCGGACGGTCTTGGATGGATTGTCGAGGGATCCACATTCCTCCTCCTGCAAATCCCGGCCTTCCTCCTCGCTTTGATGATCGCCGGCCTCGCATACTGGCTGCAAAAGTCCAAGACCATCGCCTTCGCCGTGCTGCTTGGCCTTCTGTTCATCATCAATCAGAACCTGTGGAAAGAGACCGTCCAGACTCTCGTCCTCGTCGTCGCCGCCACCGCCATCTCCATGGCCATCGGCATTCCCATCGGCATCTGGGCCGCGCACAAGCCCAAAGTCTGGCGCGTCACCCAGCCGGTGCTCGACCTGATGCAGACCATGCCGACCTTTGTCTACCTGATCCCGATCCTCATCCTGTTCGGCCTCGGCGCGGCCCCTGCCCTCATCGTCACCATCATCTTCGCCATGCCCGCGCCCGTGCGCATGACCTATCTCGGCATCACATCCATCCCCAAGCCGATGATCGAGGCCGGTGAGAGCTTCGGCGCGACCAAGCGGCAATTGCTCTGGAAGGTCGAGCTCCCCGCCGCCCTGCCGTCGATCATGGCCGGCCTCACCCAGTGCATCATGCTGTCGCTCTCCATGGTCGTCTTCGCCACGCTGATCGGCGCGCCGAGCCTTGGCAATCCGGTCAACAAAGCGCTCGCCAACCGCAACATTCCGCTCGGCATCGAGGCGGGACTTGCGCTCGTCATCCTCGCCATCATCCTTGACCGGATGCTGGCGCAGAAGGTGGGAGACAAAAAATGACCCCCGCCCCGCAAAAGCTCGCCGTCGAATTTAAAGACGTTGACATCATTTTCGGCTCGCGCGCATCCGAAGCCATGGCCATGCTCGACCAGGGCAAAACCCGCGCCGAAATCCTCGCCGCCACCGGCTCTGTGCTCGGCGCGGCGGGGGCGAACCTTGTGGTCAACGAGGGCGAGATCTCCGTCCTGATGGGCCTGTCCGGCTCCGGAAAATCCACCCTGCTGCGCGCCGTCAACGGCCTCAACAAGGTCACCCGCGGCAAGGTCATCGTCCACGGCGCGCATGGCGACACTGACGTCGTCTCCTGCAGCGAGGACGAGCTTCGCAAGGTCCGGCGCGGCGCGGTCGCCATGGTGTTCCAGCAGTTCGCGCTGCTGCCCTGGCGCACGGTCGCCGAAAATGTCGGCCTCGGCCTTGAACTCTCAGGCGTGCCGGCAGACGAACTGAAGACCCGCGTCGCCAAACAGCTCGACCTTGTCGGCCTCACGCAATGGGCCGGCAAATACGCGCATGAGCTTTCCGGCGGCATGCAGCAGCGCGTCGGTCTCGCCCGCGCCTTCGCCACCGAAGCGCCGATCCTCCTGATGGACGAGCCTTTTTCAGCGCTCGACCCGCTGATCCGCACCAAGCTTCAGGACGAACTGCTCCAGCTGCAGAAGACCCTGAAGAAGACCATCATCTTCGTCTCCCACGATCTGGAGGAAGCGCTGAAAATCGGCTCGACCATCACCATCATGGAAGGCGGCCGCATCGTCCAGTCCGGCAAGCCGGAAGACATCGTGCTGCGCCCCGCCAACGACTATGTCCGCGAGTTCATCGCCAATGTGAACCCGCTCTCGGTCCTGACCGCCTGGCACGTCATGCGCGACGCCCGCGACCTTGAAAAAGCCGGCGAAGGCTGGCTCTGGCTCGACCGGCGCAAAACCACCCGCTTCAAGCTCGACAAGGACAACACCGTCATCGACGCCGAGCGCAACGGCGAAAAGAGCACCTGGGTAAGCTGCGACCAGGCCGAAGACGCGGTGGACGAAACCCAGCACCCGGTATTCTGGGCCAACCCCGGCACCTCGCTGCGCACAGTCATGCTCGCCATGCACAAAAGCCACACCGCGCCGGTGGG
>JANMMM010000152.1:0-5603 GCA_031373225.1 Phyllobacteriaceae bacterium
GCTGACATTTGATGTGGCGTTCAAGGGACTGTGGGGCGATCTGTCGAAGATTGAGGACCCGAAAGCCCAGGAGACATTCACCGCATTCGGTTACAAGGAAGTGACGGGAAGCGTCACCATGAAAGGCGCGTGGAACCCGACAGATGGCAAGATGACCGTTACGGAAGGCCTTTACAGCATCGACAATGTCGGGAAGCTCAACGTCATGATGGACGTCACCGGCTACACGCCGGCGCTGATCAAGGGCATCCAGGAAATGACCAAAAACATGGAAGGCCAGGACGAGTCTGCCAAGGGCCTCGCGATGCTGGGTCTCCTGCAGCAGCTGAATTTCGTGTCGATGAGCATCCGCTTCGACGATGCCTCCATCACCGGCAAGGCGCTGGACTATGCCGCCAAGCAGGTGGGGCAGGACCGGGCAGCGATCATCAACCAGACCAAAGGCGTGCTGCCTTTCGCGCTGGCGCAGCTGAAAGACCCGGACTTCGCGCAGAAGGTCACGGAAGCCGCATCGGCCTTCCTCGACAATCCGAAAAGCCTGGAGATCAAAGCCGCCCCGCCCGCACCGGTCCCGTTCGCCATTCTGGCGGCTACCGGCTCGACCACGCCGGAGGCGCTGATCAAGCAGCTGAATGTGACGGTGACGGCGAACCAGTAACAGACCGCAGGACAATTGGGGCACATGGATCGGACTTGACGATCCATGTGCCTTTTTTACTTTGCCTTATCTGCCGCGGTAGACAAACGGTGAATCATCAGCGATGAGAGCTGCGCTTGTGATGTCGGCGATCAGCTGGTGCAGCGGCGAACGCGAGCAGACAGGATCGGTTGCGGCAGAATCATTCGCCAGCGCCATGGCCTGACAGCGGCAGCCGCCAAAGTCCAGTTCCCGCCGGTCACAGGTCCGGCACGGCTCCTGCATCCAGTCAAAACCGCGAAACGCGTTAAATGCCTCGCCGTCAAACCAGATATCGGCGAGCGGCCGGTCACGCACATTGTCAAAGCGCAGATGCTGGATTGATTCAGCCGCGTGACACGGCAGCACCTTGCCGGTTGGATCCACATTCAGGCCCGTCCGGCCCCAGCCGCCCATGCACGCTTTTGGGAAAGTCGCGTGATAGTCGGCGGGCACGTAGTCGATGACCAGCACACCTTTGAGGCGCTCCCGCGCGGCGTGCACTGTCTCACTCGCCATTTTGGCCTGCTCAAGTGTCGGCATGAGCTGGTTCCGGTTCGCCTGCGCCCAGCCGTGAAACTGCACCGTCGCAATTTCCAGCCGCCTTGCGCCAAGCCGGACAGCTAAGTCGATCATTTCGTCAAGCCTCGCAAAATTCTGCCGGTGGCAGACTGCATTCACCGTCAGCGGCAGATTGCGCGCGGTGACCCAGGCGGCGACAGAAAGCTTGCGCTCAAGGCCTCCCGCATAACCGGCAATCCGGTCGGCCATGGCGGCGTCCACGCCCTGAAGCGACAATTGAACATGGTCCAGCCCAGCCTCGGCTAGAGCGTCCATGCGCCGCTCGGTCAGTCCAATGCCGGAAGTGATCAGATTGGTGTAGAGACCTGCCTCTTGGGCACCCTTGGTCAATTCCTCCAAATCCCGCCGCGAGGCGGGCTCGCCTCCGGACAGATGCAAGTGCAGCACCCCCAGAGCGGCGGCTTGCCGGAAAACGGATATCCAGACCTCTGTGGTCAGCTCTTCTGAATGATGCTTGAGTTCCATCGGGTTGGAGCAGTATGGACAAGCCAGCGGGCAGCGATGCGTCAATTCCGCCAGCAGGGAGTCTGGCAGGGTTCTTGGCTTTTGCGTCACGCGGCTATCGCTCATTGACTGATCTCCACGATCCGCCTGCCGGCAAGGTCAAGCAGGAACGCCTTGACGTCTTTGCCAATCATCTGCGGGTCGGCGGCATAGGCTGAGGCGAGCGAGTCGATCATTTGCCCCACGGTTTTGACGCCGTCAATTTCGCCCAGAATTGCCATGCCAATCGGGTCCATGATCAGCGCTCGTTCCGGCGCCAGCAGCACGAACCGGTCGCGTGCTTCATCCTTTTTCAAGCGCACGCCGCTTGGCAGGCGCACAATGGCCTGATCGGAGATTTCCACAATGGCGCCGCCGCTCATGCCTTGGCACCCTTCAACAAGCCGTCAGTCCCGTTCCACCCGCCCGGAGGAATGCGGCCAGGTTCAACATAGGCGGAGTAAAGCGCATCCAGCTGTGACCAAAGAACATCGGTTTTGAACGTCAGCGCGCCTGCGGCCGCATCCTGTCTTTCGGCGGTGTCGGCATGATCCAGCACCCATGACAGTCCAAAGGCCACGTCTTTGGGCGCCTCGCTCAAACGGGTCTTGAAGTAGCCGAGTGACTGTTCATTTGCGAAGTCGTAGTGCTTCAAAAGGCCCTCAATCCGTTCGGCATGGATATTGGCGGCAAACAACTCCGTCAGTGAAGAGGCAATTGCCTCAAGCAGCGTCTTGTCGCGCACAAAGCGCACGTAAGCGTCCACCGCGAACCGCGTTGCGGGCAGAATGCCAACGCCCGAACTCACATAGTCAGGGTCAAGACCGACGGCCTCTGCGAGCTTCAGCCAGCGCCGGATTCCGCCGCCCTCCTCCACGTTGCCATCGTGGTCCGCAATTCGCTTTCGCCAATGACGGCGAAGGTCCGCGTCCTCGCAACGCGACATCAGCGCGGCATCCTTGAGCGGGATGCTGCTTTGATAATGGTAGCGGTTGGTAACCCAGGCGCGAACCTGCAGCGGCGTGCACTTGCCGCCATGCAGCAGCGCATGGAACGGATGTTTGTCATGGTAACGCTCAGCGCCAATCGCGCGGAGCCGTGCTTCAAACCCGGCGCGGGTGAGCGTCGTCACAGCAGGACTTCCATTCCGTCATATCCGATCTCCACACCCGCTCTCTCAACAGTCTCCCGTTCGGCGCTGCCGGGCCGCCAAACCGGATTTGTGTTGTTCATGTGAATGTAGATCTTTCTTTTCACATTCATTTCAGCGAGCAATTCGAGAGAGCCTCCCGGCCCCGTCATCGGCATGTGGCCCATACGAAAACCCGACTTCCGGCCAAGGCCCGACGCGATCATCTCGTCATCGCGATATAGCGTGCCGTCAAAAAACAACGCATCCGCGCCGTCAGCCATGGCCTCAATTTCCGCCGTCAACTTCGAGCAGCCCGGAACATACAAGAGGCGCGCGCCGTTGGATTCAACCGCGACGCCCACAGTCTGCCCGCCAAGCATTTCCGTTTCCACGCCGCCTGTCTCCATAAACAGCGGGATTTTTCCAGGCACTGCAAAAAATTTCGCACGCATGTCCGGCAGAATGTCACGCCATTCGTTCAACTCGCACACAACGCGCTTCACACAGGCGGCGTCAAGCGCCGAGAAAACCGGATTGTCAGACAAAATGTCATCCAATGCCCGGGTAAGGAATATCGTCAAAGGCTGCTTTTCGCGCAGCGTGAGCAACCCGCCGATGTGGTCAATATCACCATTGGTCAAAAGCACAGATTTAACCGGGCTGTCACGCAGGGACGCGGGCCACATGTGCGCATTGGCAGTCAACTGAGAACGAATATCGGGCGATGCATTCAAAACGGCCCAATCCGCGCCTTCGCAGCTGACGGCGATGGATGATTGGGTTTGCGCCGGGATTTCGCCAGTGCGAGCCAAGTTGCAGTTCCGGCAGCCGCAGTTCCACTGCGGCAGGCCGCCACCCGCAGCCGCGCCCAGTACGAGGGCGCGCAAACGGCTCACGCCTGCGCGCCAGGCAATTCAGCGGTCAATCAGAACTGAATGGGATCTGTGTCATCCGCCGGCGCATACCGGTTGATTTCCATTCCGCAGCTGATTTCAAGAATTTTTGGTGTTGTCCAGACCATGTCTTCCTCCAATTTGCAAAAGTTAGTCGTCAGGGCACGGTGACACCAACCCTTTCACAGACCTTGATGCGATTGCAAGGGACCACGATTCAAGTTTTCTGTCAACAGTCGGCCGCTTGCATCTCGCGCCTTCTGTCGTACTACTTCAGTAGCATTGCAACGATACTTATGTAGCAGCATGTTACTACTTTGCTGCGGGTGCGAAGGTCTTGTGCTTCGCAAATCTGCTGCGACAAGCCGACCCGGCGCGCCTTGGATCAGCCCTCTTTCTTCGGCATATTCGCCCGCATGTGCAGTTCCCGCATCTGCGTCGGCGTCGCCTCGCTGGGCGAGCCCATCAACAGGTCCTGCGCCTGCTGGTTCATCGGGAACAGCGTCACCTCGCGCAGATTCTTCGCGCCGACGAGCAGCATGACGATCCGGTCGACGCCCGCCCCCAGGCCGCCATGCGGCGGGGCGCCGTATTGGAAGGCGCGGTAGAGGCCGCCGAAGCGCTCTTCAACGGTTTCGCGCGACAGGCCGACGATCTCGAACGCCTTGACCATGGTTTCCGGCAGATGGTTGCGGATGCCGCCCGAGGCGATTTCGAAGCCGTTGCAGACGAGGTCATACTGGAACGCCTTTATTGTCAGCGGGTCCTGCTCGTTCAAAGCGTCAATCCCGCCTTGCGGCATGGAGAACGGGTTATGGCCGAAATCAACGCGCTTCTCCTCCTCGCTCCATTCAAAGAACGGGAAATCAACGATCCAGCACAGTTCAAACCGCTCGCGGTCGATGAGGTTCAGCTCCTCGCCTGCCCGAGTCCGTGCAGCGCCTGCGAAGGAGACGAATTTCTTCGGATCGCCCGCGACGAAAAAGGCCGCGTCGCCCCAACCCAAACCAAGTTGCTGCCTTATTGCCTCAGTGCGTTCAGGTCCTATGTTCTTCGCAAGCGGGCCTGCGCCTTCAGGAACCGGTGCCTCAACGTTTGATCTTCTTTCAGACAAAACTTGATCTAGAATGTCCATGGTTTCTGGTTCACGCCAGAAAATATAACCGAGCCCTGGCTGGCCCTCACCTTGTGCCCACGCATTCATTCGGTCGCAGAATGCCCGACCGACCGGCCCGCCACTTCCCCCTACTAAGGCTGCACTCGTGTGCTTCACCGGAATCGCCCAGACTTCCGCCTTTGGATCATTGGCGAGGATGTTGGCGAAGACCTTGAAACCGGAACCGGCGAAATGCTCCGAGACCTTCTGCATGACAATCGGATTGCGCAGGTCCGGCTTGTCGGAGCCATAGCGGCGCATCGCTTCATCATAGGCGATGCGCGGAAACTTCTGCGTCACCGGCTTGCCCTCGCCGAACTCCTCGAAAATCCCGCGCATGACGGGCTCCATCGTGCCGAGCACATCGTCCTGCTCGACAAAGCTCATCTCCAAATCGAGCTGGTAGAATTCGCCAGGCAGCCGGTCGGCGCGCGGGTCCTCGTCGCGGAAACACGGCGCGATCTGGAAATAGCGGTCAAAGCCGGACATCATCAACAGCTGCTTGTACTGCTGCGGCGCCTGCGGCAGGGCGTAGAATTTGCCGGGATGAATGCGGCTCGGCACCAGAAAGTCCCGCGCTCCTTCCGGGCTTGAGGCGGTCAGGATTGGCGTCGAATATTCAGCGAAACCTTCGTCGCCCATGCGGCGGCGCATGGCGGCGATGATCTGCGTGCGCTTGAC
>JANMMM010000181.1:0-4443 GCA_031373225.1 Phyllobacteriaceae bacterium
TGCTGACCGACCTCGGCTACAACGACATTCCGGTGCTCGACATAGATCACGTCAATGTCGGCGCCTATATCCGCAACACGCTGGCGGTGGACAAGAACGAAACCCGACAGGACGCGCTGTTTGACATTTACCGCGTCATGCGCCCCGGCGAGCCGCCGACCATGGACACGGCGGAAGCCATGTTCAACACGCTGTTCTTTGACCTCGAGCGCTATGACCTGTCAGCCGTCGGCCGCGTCAAGATGAACATCCGCCTTGAGCTGGACTGCCCGGACACGGTGCGGGTGCTGCGCAAGGAAGATGTGATCTCGGTCGTTAAAACCCTCGTGGATCTGCGCGACGGCAAGGGCGAGATCGACGACATCGACAATCTCGGCAACCGGCGTGTGCGCTCGGTCGGCGAATTGATGGAAAACCAGTACCGCGTCGGCCTGCTCCGCATGGAGCGGGCGATCAAGGAGCGCATGTCGTCGATTGAAATCGACACCGTCATGCCTCAGGATCTGATCAACGCCAAGCCCGCCGCCGCGGCCGTGCGCGAATTCTTCGGCTCCTCGCAGCTGTCGCAGTTCATGGATCAGACCAATCCACTGTCCGAGATCACCCACAAGCGCCGTCTCTCCGCGCTTGGACCGGGCGGTCTCACACGCGAGCGCGCGGGCTTTGAGGTGCGCGACGTGCATCCGACGCATTATGGCCGCATCTGCCCGATTGAGACGCCGGAAGGCCCGAATATCGGTCTGATCAACTCGCTGGCGACATTTGCCCGCGTCAACAAATATGGTTTCATCGAAACGCCTTACCGCAAGATTATCGACGGCAAGGTGACGATGGACGTCATCTATCTGTCGGCGATGGAAGAGGCCAAGCACTATGTCGCGCAGGCCAATGCCGAGCTCGACAAAAAAGGCGCTTTTATCGACGAATTTGTCATCTGCCGCCATGCCGGCGAAGTCATCATGGCGGCGCGTGAAAACGTCGATTTGATGGACGTGTCGCCAAAGCAGCTGGTGTCAGTTGCCGCCGCGCTCATCCCGTTCCTTGAGAACGATGACGCCAACCGCGCGCTGATGGGTTCCAACATGCAGCGTCAGGCCGTGCCGCTGGTGCGCGCCGAAGCGCCGTTTGTCGGCACCGGCATGGAGCCGATTGTCGCCCGCGACTCAGGCGCGGCCATCGGCGCGCGCCGCGGCGGCATCGTCGATCTGGTCGATGCGACCCGCATCGTTATCCGCGCGACGGAAGAATTGGACCCGTCCAAGTCCGGCGTCGATATCTACCGGCTGATGAAGTTCCAGCGCTCGAACCAGAACACCTGCATCAACCAGCGTCCGCTGGTGCATGTCGGCGACCGGATCGAGAAGGGCGACATTATCGCGGACGGTCCATCGACGGACCTCGGCGATCTGGCGCTCGGCCGCAACGTGCTGGTCGCGTTCATGCCTTGGAACGGTTACAACTATGAGGATTCGATCCTGCTTTCCGAGCGGATCGTCAGCGATGACGTGTTCACGTCGATCCATATCGAAGAATTCGAAGTCATGGCGCGCGACACCAAGCTCGGGCCGGAGGAAATCACCCGCGATATTCCCAACGTTTCGGAAGAGGCGCTGAAGAATCTCGACGAGGCGGGCATTGTCTATATCGGCGCCGAAATGCAGCCGGGCGACATTCTGGTCGGCAAGATCACGCCGAAGGGCGAAAGCCCGATGACGCCTGAGGAAAAACTGCTGCGCGCCATCTTCGGCGAAAAGGCCTCCGACGTGCGCGACACCTCGATGCGCATGCCGCCTGGGACCTTCGGCACCGTCGTTGAAGTGCGCGTGTTCAACCGCCACGGCGTTGAAAAAGACGAGCGCGCCATGGCCATTGAGCGCGAGGAGATCGAGCGCCTGGCCAAGGACCGCGACGACGAGCAGGCGATCCTGGACCGCAACGTCTATGGCCGTCTGGTGGACATGCTGAACGGCAAGTCCGCCATCGCTGGTCCGAAGAACTTCAAGAAGGGCGTCAGCCTTTCCAAGGAGACTATGGCCGAGTTCCCGCGTTCGCAATGGTGGACATTCGCCGTTGAGGACGAGAAGGTGCAGGGCGAGATCGAAGCGCTGCGCGGCCAGTATGACGATTCCAAGAAGCGGCTTGAACAGCGCTTCATGGACAAGGTCGAGAAGGTGCAGCGCGGCGACGAAATGCCTCCTGGCGTCATGAAGATGGTCAAAGTCTTCGTCGCCGTGAAGCGCAAGATCCAGCCGGGCGACAAAATGGCCGGCCGCCATGGCAACAAGGGCGTTGTGTCGAAGATCGTTCCGATCCAGGACATGCCGTTCCTGGCCGACGGCCAGCATGTGGACATCGTGCTCAACCCGCTCGGCGTGCCGAGCCGGATGAATGTCGGCCAGATTCTGGAAACGCATCTGGGCTGGGCGTGCGCGGGCATGGGAAAGCAGATCGGCGATCTGATTGATTCCTACCAGAAGAGCCACAATATAAAGGCTCTGCGTGACAAGCTTGAGACGTTCATTCCGGACAATGACCGCAACGAGCCGGTGCGCAAACTGGATGACGCATCGATTGTGCGGGTTGCCGAACAGATGCGGCGCGGCGTCTCCATCGCCACGCCCGTGTTCGATGGCGCGCGCGAGCCGGATGTCAACATCATGCTCGAGCAGGCGGGATTGAAATCCTCCGGCCAGGTGACGCTCTATGACGGACGCACGGGCGAGGAGTTCGACCGGCAGGTGACGGTTGGGTATATTTATATGCTCAAGCTGCACCATCTTGTGGACGACAAAATCCATGCGCGTTCCATCGGCCCATACTCGCTGGTCACCCAGCAGCCCCTAGGCGGCAAGGCGCAGTTCGGCGGACAGCGTTTCGGCGAAATGGAGGTCTGGGCGCTCGAAGCGTATGGCGCGGCTTACACTCTGCAGGAAATGCTCACCGTCAAGTCGGACGATGTGGCGGGCCGGACCAAGGTGTATGAGGCGATTGTGCGCGGCGACGACACGTTTGAAGCGGGCATTCCCGAAAGCTTCAACGTTCTCGTCAAGGAAATGCGCTCGCTCGGCCTCAATGTCGAACTGGAGGCGGCGGTCGTGCCGGTCTACCAGGACGATCTGCCGGAAGCCGCCGAGTGAATTGGCTGAGGCGGCGCTGAATTAGCGCCGCTTCGCCTTGTGTCCCGCGTAACGGGTTTGGAAAATTTGGATACGGCGTTCAGGCTGACGAGCCTGAAATGACCGCTTTAATAACAGGGCTTTGGCCCGACAGGAGCACAGCATGAACCAAGAGGTCATGAATCTTTTCAAGGACAATGTCCCCGCTCAGGTGTTCGATTCGATCAAGATATCGATCGCCAGCCCGGAGAAGATTCTTTCCTGGTCCTTCGGCGAAATCAAAAAGCCGGAGACGATCAACTACCGCACGTTTAAGCCTGAGCGCGACGGCCTGTTCTGCGCGCGCATTTTCGGGCCGATCAAGGATTATGAATGCCTGTGCGGCAAATACAAGCGCATGAAATATAAGGGCATTATCTGTGAAAAGTGCGGCGTTGAAGTCACGCTGTCGCGCGTGCGGCGCGACCGGATGGGTCATATCGAGCTCGCCGCGCCCGTCGCCCATATCTGGTTTCTGAAGTCGCTGCCTTCGCGCATCGGCACATTGCTCGACATGACGCTCAAGGATATCGAGCGCGTCCTGTATTTTGAGCACTACATCGTCACCGAGCCAGGCCTGACGCCTCTCAAGGAGCATTCGCTGCTCTCTGAGGAAGAATACATGATCGCCGTTGACGAATATGGTGAGGACTCGTTCACCGCCATGATCGGCGCGGAAGCGATCTATGAGCTTCTCGCCTCGATGAATCTCGAAAAGATCGCGGCGGACCTGCGCGTCGGCCATGCTGAGACCTCGTCGGAGATCAAGCAGAAGAAATATATGAAGCGTCTCAAGATTGTTGAGAACTTCCTGGAATCCGGCAACCGCCCGGAATGGATGATCATGAAGGTCGTCCCGGTTCTGCCGCCGGACCTGCGCCCGCTGGTTCCGCTCGACGGCGGACGCTTCGCTACATCTGATTTGAACGATTTGTACCGCCGCGTCATCAACCGCAACAACCGCCTGAAGCGCCTGATCGAGCTGAAGGCGCCGGGCATCATCATCCGCAACGAAAAGCGCATGCTGCAGGAATCCGTTGATGCGCTGTTCGACAATGGCCGCCGCGGCCGCGTCATCACCGGCGCCAATAAACGTCCGTTGAAGTCACTCAGCGATATGCTGAAGGGCAAGCAGGGCCGTTTCCGGCAGAACCTTCTCGGCAAGCGCGTCGATTATTCCGGCCGTTCCGTCATTGTGACCGGTCCCGAGCTGAAACTGCACCAGTGCGGCCTGCCGAAGAAAATGGCTTTGGAGCTGTTCAAGCCGTTCATCTACGCGCGGCTTGAC
>JANMMM010000231.1:0-18698 GCA_031373225.1 Phyllobacteriaceae bacterium
CCTTGTGTCGGTTGCCGCAGGAACGCCTGCCGGTTCCTATCCAATCACCTATCAGATTTGCGAGACGCTGAACCCGGCGAACTGCGCCACTGCCATTGCCACGGTCGATGTCATCGCCGCGCCAATTGCCGCGGCGGATGATGCGCCGCCGGTCGTGGACAGCACCACGGGCAATCCGTCTTTGGTCAACGCGTTTGCCAACGATACGCTGAATGGAGTTCCGGTGGTTCCGGCTTCTGTCACAGCAACGATTGCCACGCCGGCCTCAGATCCGGGCGTGTCGCTTGACCCGGCGACCGGCATTGTTTCGGTGCTGCCAGGAACTCCTGCGGGAACTTATGCGATCACCTATCAGATTTGCGAGATCGCCAATCCAGCCAACTGCGATCAGGCGGTGGTGAATGTGACGGTTGCCGCCGGTGTTGGAACCTTGTCGGGCGTTATCTATGAAGACTTAAACAGCAATGGCGGCTTTGATCCGAGCGAACCGGTTGAGGGCGGCTATACGGTTCAGCTGCTGCAAAACGGCGTCGTGGTAGCGACGACATTTTCAAGTCCGGACGGCACCTATCAGTTCACCGGCATTCAGCCCGGCCCCGGCTACACGGTTGCCGCTTTCTCGCCGGATGGCACGCGGATCATTGGCGAGGGCATGTTCAGCATTGCCGCTGGGCAGAATGTCACCGATGTCAACCTTCCAATTGACCCGTCGGGCGTCGTCTATGATGCGCTCACCAGACTGCCGGTTTCAGGTGCTGTGCTGCAACTGACAACGGCCAGCGGCGCGCCGCTGCCCGTGGCATGTCTCGTGACACCTGCACAGCAGAACCAGATTACCGGTGCGGGTGGCGCTTACCGGTTCGATATCGCAGCAGGCGCTGCACCCGAATGTCCGGTTGGTGAGACGGAATACCGTATTGCAGTGACATCGCCGTCGGGCTATCTGCCCGGCACCGCTGCATCAATCGCGCCGCTGTCCGGCGTATTGGCAGTCACAACTTGCGCGCCAGACGTGGTGCTCGGCGGCTCGTGCCAGCTCCAGGCACAGCCGGGTGCGCCTGCCAACGGATCGCCGACGCCATATTATCTCCGCTTCCTGATCGCCTCGGGAGATCCGGACGTGGTGCACAACCACATTCCGCTTGACCCGGTTCCGGTCGTTCTTCCTGCGGAGCTGTCAATTGCCAAGACCGCGGCGTCGCGTGTCGCAATACGTGGTGGCCAGATGGCCTACACGATCCGTGTGTCAAACCCGACTGCCGCGGCTGTCGGGCCGGTGCGCATCACAGACCGCGCGCCGGCGGGGTTCACTTTTGTGGCTGGCAGCGGCACGGTTGGCGGCGCGGAGGCGGTTCCGGTGATCGAAGGCCGCAATGTCAGCTTTGCCAATGTGACTGTTACAGCCAATGCGAGCCTCGACATCACACTGTCCCTCACCGTGCCGGTCAATGCCGGTCCAGGAGACTATATCAACGAGGCGCGGGCTTTTGACCCAGCGACCGGCGCACAGGTTGGAAATGTTGGCCGCGCAACGGTTTCAGTTGAAGCGGAGCCGGTGTTTGACTGTTCTGATCTGATCGGCAGAGTTTTTGATGACGCCAACCGCAACGGCTATCAGGATGGAGGCGAATTGGGTCTTCCTGGAGTGCGGCTGGCAACCGTCAAGGGAGAGCTGATCACCACCGACAAGAATGGCCGCTACAGTGTGCCCTGTGCGATGGTCCCCGATGCCGCGATCGGCTCGAACTTCATCCTAAAGCTCGACACGCGCACGCTGCCGACAGGATACAAGGTGACTACGGATAATCCGCGCACGATAAGGCTGACCAAGGGCAAAGTGGCGAAGCTCAATTTCGGCGCGGCCATCACCCGCATTGTGCGGCTTGATCTGAAGAACGATGCGTTCGTGAAAGGCGACACTGAGCTTGCGCCGCAATGGGCGCAGGGCATTGAAGCGCTGGTCGATGAGCTGAAGAAGGGCGAATCTGTGCTGCGCCTGCGTTATCTCGGCGCGGGCAAAGATGTGGCGCTGGCCAAAAAACGCGCGGCAGCCGTAAGCAAGCTGGTGCAGCTGAGGTGGAAGGCGAGTGGCGCTGACTACAAGCTCGAGATCGAAACGACCGTCCAGAAATAGCCCGGACAGCGCTTGCCCCGCGCAATGGAGAATCGGCATAATTGTCTGTGCGGATTCTCACTCAACTTTCGCAATATGACGTGTCCCAGCTCTGTTCCTTAAACACTTGATTAACCATGTCGGTTTACTTCTTGGAAACAAGCGGGATTCCGGGGTAGATCATGGTTGGCAGCATCACAGCTGGGCAAGGAGCAGGACGGGTGAACGGGACGCTTTGGGTGCGTCCGCGTTTTCTGTCTGTATGGGCAGCGGTCTGTTTGCTCTTTTCGCCGGCTCCTGCGGGCCATGCTGCCAGCAGCCTGACAAGCGCCAGCGCTGAACAAACCGTGAATCAAGTCGTTGCAAAAACCTGCCGCTTGAACAAGCCATGCAAGCCGACGGAAATACCTGATGCTGAAAGTCTGGAACTGCCCCCGTCTCCCGAACAAATAGTGAATCGGATTGAGCAGGCAGCAGCGCCGATTCCTCCTGAAAAGCCGGAGGCGGTCATCGCGGCTGAGTTGGTTGCAGAAGTGCCGTTGACGGAAGTCGCCACAGCCCCTAATTCGCCTGTCGCCGAGAGCGCCGCCGTCGCAGAGCCGTTAGTGATCAGCGCTCCGAAATCCTCCAGGCACAAAGCGTCAACTGCGCCCGTTTCCGAACAAGGCAAGAATCAGGAGCAACCGGAAGACGTCTATGGCCAAGGGACTCCTTTTGCGATCAGCGTTGACGGCGAAACACTGGTCAACAGCACTGTGGTTGACAAGAACATCAAATCCGACGCCGGTCTGGCGGCAGCTGATATTCAGGTGAAGTATGACGGGCTGGACGTCACGCCCGTGCTCAACGCATCTCACAGCGCCGATGGTGACACGATGAGGTTTCAGGGCCATCTCAACTATCCGGACTATGTCGAGAAGGGTGAAATCCGCATCTACAGAACAAAGGACGGAAAGGTTGGCGATCTTATTGCGACCGTGCCGGTCGACGGGAATTTCCGTGCTGAATGGGCGCGCCCCAACGTCGGCGACAACCATACTGCCTATGTCCTGCGTGTCTATGACAGCAAGGGCCGTTTTGACGAGACCGAGCTGATTGCGTTTGACGCTTCGACGGCCGAGCCGGGCGATGGCATCATCAGCGGAGCGAATTTTGATAAGGACCGCTCCGCATCCAGAAACATTCCGATCCATGGCGGCTCAGTGACAGTTTACGGGCGCAATGTCCCCGCAGGCTATACGGTCAAGGTGCTTGGCGAGGAAATCCGCACCGACGCCAATAACAGCTTCGTCACACAGAAAATCCTGCCGCCCGGCGACCATGATGTCGATGTGGCGGTCTATGGGCTGAAGGATGACGGTCTCGCTTTCACCCGACAGGTGAACATACCTGACAATGATTGGTTTTATGTCGGGCTGGCCGACTTCACGCTTGGTCACAAGTTCAAGGGCAAGCTTGAGAACGCGAACGCGGGCGAGTTCAAACCCACTTACACTAAGGGTCGGCTGGCCTTCTATCTGAAGGGTAAGATCAAGGGTAAATACTTGTTGACCGCCGCCGCCGACACGGGCGAGGGCGAGCTGAGGGACATGTTCACGGGCTGGAATGCCAAGGACCCGCGCCGGTTCCTGCAGGCGCTGGATCCGGATGACTATTATCCAGTGTATGGCGATGATTCCTCGCTTGTCGAGGACGCGCCGACCAAGGGCAAATTCTATGTGCGGCTGGCGCGCGGCAACAGCCACGTCATGTGGGGCAATTTCAAAACCAAAATCACCGGCACCAAGTTCGCCGCAACGGAGCGGGCGCTGTATGGCGCGGGGGCGCATCTTCAGAGCGAAGGCGCAACCGCGTTCGGCGAAGCCAAAACCGCCATCGATCTGTACGCCGCGCAGCCCGGCACCACGCCGCAGCGCGACAATTTCCGCGGCACTGGCGGCTCCGCCTATTTCCTGAAGCGGCAGATTATCACCCCCGGCTCCGAGCAGGTGACCGTCGAAGTTCGCGATCCGCTGACGGGCAGGGCGCTTTCAACGCGCAGTCTGAAGGCGGGCGAGGACTATGAGATCGACTATGTGCAGGGCGTTATCATTCTAAAGGCGCCCCTGTCCTCGAGCGCTGGTGCTGCGGCGGCGGTTCAGTCTGGAACAAATGGGAACAGCACACAGCATCTCATCGTGAACTATGAATATTCCCCCGGCTTTGGCGCGGACAATGGTCAGATCTATGGCGGCCGCGCCTCGCAATGGCTGGGTGACCATTTGCAGGTTGGAGCATCGGCGTCGAAAGACACAAGCGGCAGTGCCGACAACGAACTGATGGAAGCCGATATTCGCCTGAGGGCAACTGAAAAGACCTATTTTGAGGCTGAAGTGGCGCAATCGCGCGGCAGGGGGCTTGGACAGTCTTTCTCCACGGATGGCGGACTGTCCTTCATTGATGAGATTGCTCAAGGCTCAAAGACTAAGCGCGCCAAGGCTTACCGGGCGAAAGCGGTTGCCGATCTTGGCGAGGTCTTCTCAAGCCGTTTCAATGGGCGGGCCGAAGTGTTCTATGAACAGCGCGAGGCCGGATTCAGCGCGTTGGACAGCGAAACCGCACTTGCTAAACGCATCTATGGCGGTTCGCTTAGTGTTGACCTGAGCGGGAGCGTCAGCGCGCACTTGGCCATCAATGCGCTGGAAGAGGGTGCGGACAAGAAACTGTATGAGGCCGTCATCGAAGCGGATGTGGCGATCACTGAAAACCTGACGCTGCTTGCCGGGGTCAATTGGAGCGATTACCGCGACCCGTTGACAATTGGCCGCAACGGCACGCGCACTGATATTGGCGCACGTCTGACCTATGAAGTCAGCGAGAACACCAGCGTCTTCGTCTTCGGTCAGACAACCGCCCATTTGAAGGGCGACCGGCTGCGCAACGACCGGATAGGCGTTGGCGCCGAGGCGAAGCTCACCGACAAGCTGACCCTCACCGGCTCGATCTCCACCGGCACAACCGGCATCGGCGGCGATGCGCTGGTAACCTACGAATCCTCGCCGGAGAGCAAGACCTATATGGGATACAAGCTTGATCCTGACCGCGACGAGGTTTCCTCGGGCGGCCAGGTGATCAGCGGGCGCGACAATGGCGTGGTCGTCGCCGGCTCCTACCGCAAGCTCAACGACTGGCTCTCGGCCTTTGCCGAGTCCAATGCGGATTTTTATGGCCGCAAGCGCTCGCTCACCCATGTCTACGGCATCACCTTCAAACCGGACGAAATCTGGAGCGCCAGCCTTGGCATCGAGCTCGGCACAATCCTCGACGCGCAGAATGGCGACTTTGACCGCAAGGGGTTCTCGGCCAAGGCCGGTTACATGACCGAAGGCCTCTCAGCCTCGGCAGCGCTGGAGGCGCGGTTTGAGGATTCCACCGATGACAAGCGGGACCGAAACACCTATCTGATGCGCGCCCAGACATCGTGGAAGACCAATGAGAACTGGCGGCTGTCCGCCCATGTCGATGCTTTGATCTCGCGCTCGGATCAGGACACGATTCTGGACGGCGACTATGTCGAAGCCTCGCTCGGCTACGCCTACCGCCCAGTCTCGAACGACAGGCTGAATGTTCTGCTGAAATATACCTTCCTGTACGATCTGCCGGGCCCGCAGCAGGTCAATGTCAACGACCAGATTCTGGGGCCGGCCCAGCGCAGCCACGTCTTCTCGGTTGACGCATCCTATGACATCAATGAGCATCTGACCATCGGAGCGAAATACGGGTTCCGTTTTGGCGACGTTTCAACGACGCGCCTTGCAGATGATTTCACCCGCAGCACAGCACATTTGGGCATCATCCGCGCAGACATCAACTTCATTAAAAGCTGGGACGCCGTGCTTGAGGCGCGGGTGCTCTATTCGCCTGAAGCGCAGCAGACCGACTTTGGCGCGCTGGCGGCGGTTTATAAGCATATCGGCAACAATGCCAAGATCGGCGTCGGTTACAATTTCGGCCGCTTTTCGGATGATCTGACCGACCTTACCCATGATGACCAGGGCGTCTTCCTGAATGTCATCGGCAAATTCTAGCGGACGCAAGATGTCCAAAACAGAGAATGAATGATCAGCTGATGACAAGCGACCGCGCTGGACGATTCGTAAACTTGATCTAAATCATAACGAAACGTTTACGAGCGGCACTTATTATTGGCAGCCACAATGCGGGGACAGCCATGTTTTTGATGCCGAAACTTCAGTCGATGCTCGATAAGGTGATCGACTGGTTCATGCCTGACCGGCTGCGCGGCGACGTCTTGTCGGAACGCCGCATCCGGATGTTCCTCATCAGCCATATCTTTGGGCCGGTCATCAGCCACCCGATCACAATAATGTTGATGGTGTATGATCCGAACCCTTGGCCGCACGTGCCCATTCTTGGCGCGTCAATCACGCTTTTCTGGGTGTTCCTGTTCGCTGTCAAATTTCTGCCCGTCAAATACGAATCTCTCGCGCTTTTGTCTGTGCAGAATCTCATTTTCACGATTCTCTGGGGTTCGTACCACTATGGCGGCGGTTCTTCGCCATTCCTCATGTGGCTTCTTATTGTGCCGCTCCTGGCGTTTTTCTATCTTGGATCAACGCCATTCACCCGGCTTGCGGTGCTCGCCGAAATTGGCCTGTCCATGCTGGCCTTCTATGCCGCCTATCTCTCGGTTGGCTTTCCGGTTCACATTCCGATTGAAAGCCTGGCCATTGTCGGCGTTCTTTCGGCAGTTCTTGCGTCCGCCTACGTGTTCATGATGGCGATCTATTACGCCAACATTATCGACAGCCAGTCAGGCTTGATGCAGGAAGTTGCCCGCCACCGGGAAACAATGGAAGCCTTGACGAGCGCAAAAGAAGACGCGGAGGCGGCGAACGGCGCGAAATCTGAGTTTCTGGCCAAGATGAGCCATGAGTTGCGCACGCCGCTGAACGCCGTAATTGGCTACAGCGAAATATTGCTGGAAGACGCGGAGATTGATGGGCGCGGCGAACAGATTTCAGATCTTCAGAAAATCAGCGCCGCCGGAAAACATCTCCTCTCCATGGTCAATGACATTCTGGACATTTCCAAAATCGAAGCCGGCAAGATGGAGCTCTATCTGGAGCGCATGGCGCTCGAGCGTTTCGTTGACGAAGTCGAATTCACCTGCCGCCCGATGGTGGCCAAGAACACAAACGCGTTTATTGTTGAGCGGGGCAAAGACCTTGGCACCATTGACGCGGACGCCACCAAACTGCGGCAGGCGGTGATTAACCTTCTGTCTAACTCGGCAAAGTTCACTCAAAACGGCAAAGTCACATTGAAAGTGACCCGCGAAAATATCGGCAAGAGCGACTGGATCAGAATTTCCGTCAAAGATACCGGCGTCGGTATGACCGCCGATCAGCAGAAGAGCCTGTTCGCAAACTTCCAGCAGGCAAACGCCTCAATCGCTGCGAAGTATGGCGGAACTGGGCTTGGTCTGTCACTTAGCCAAAATCTCTGCAATCTGATGGGTGGAAAAATCTCAGTCGAAAGCACGCCGAACGAGGGTTCGTGTTTCACCATCATGCTGCCGGCTCAGCAGACAAAGGGCACCGTGCTCGAGCGCATCAACGAGCGCAAACCTAGCGTGGCCAAGGGCGCGCTGCCGGCGGCGCCGGCCATAGCAGCGGTCGCGCCAGCCGAGGAAGACGACGATTTGACGCCGGAGGAGCTCTCCCTTGTTCAGCCGGCCACGATGGCAAAATCGGCAAATGCCGAAAGGACGGTGCTCGTCATCGATGATGACCATTCGGTGCTGGAGCTGGCCGAGCGAATTCTCACCAAGGAGGGCTACCGGACGCTGATGACCGACGTTCCGCAGACTGGCCTGCAAATGGCGCGCACAGTCCATCCGGACATTGTCATCATCGACGTGATGCTGCCCGGCTCAAGCGGTTGGGACCTGTTGAAGGACATCCGCAGCGACCGCAACTGCGCCCACAGCAAGATCATAATGCTGAGTGTCCAGGACGAGCGCTCCGCCGCCTACAGGGCAGGGGCGGACGCATTCATCGGCAAGCCGCTGGACCGGGACGCCCTGATCAAGATTTTCGATACGCTCGCGCATGGCAACCTCGTGGAAGCCAAACGAGCCAGTTGACGCGTTGGAACAAAAGCGACCGGGTGAACCAGTATGGCAATGATTTTGATTATTGAAGACAATCCCATGAACCGGGATGTATTGGGCAGGCGGCTTGAACGCCGCGGCTTCGAAGTGCGTTTCGCCGAGGACGGCCCATCGGGCATTGAAGCTGCCAAAGCGATTCAGCCGGATCTCATTCTCATGGACATTGGTCTTGGCGAAATGGACGGCTGCGAAGCGACGCGCCGGATCAAAGCGGACCCGGAGACAAGCGTCATCCCGATCATAGCGCTGACAGCCAGCGCCTTTGAATCAGACCGGGACAAGGCGTTGAGGGCAGGCTGCTGCGACTTCGACACCAAGCCTGTCGATCTGGCGCGTCTCTTGGGCAAGATGGACGCCTGGCTGCGGGCCGCCTGACTGGTCCTGTCGGAAGGAAAAGTATGGAACGCGCCCTTGCCGGCGCGTTTTCATTTGGTGGAACCGGCAGCCGCTCAGGCATGCCTGCCCATCACCGCGCCTGCTTTCGCATCCGGTCATTGAGGGGAAGTCCAGGGCGTGTGGTCCTGCCGAAGGAACTTACCTGTATGGGTGTGGCTCGCCACACGCCCTGTCACGGCTTTTTGCCCGGGCTGGCGCGTGGGGCTCTTCTTTCGAAGGGCGCGAAGGCCAGGAGGGACATGGCTGAGGGACTCCGCCCGCCGGGATAACCATTCCCGGCTGCCATAGGCCGCCTACTCTCCCGAATGCCGGTTGATCACCCGGTCCCCATGAGAGCAGCGCGATAAATGTAAGCGCAGTTTGTGGGGGAGGGGATAAAAATAGTGTTCTATCCACGCAGATATTTTGCAAGTTGTTGATATTGAACAAAACTATTTTTCAGCTGCGGAACTCCTATCCCCGGGACCGGGGTGATGCCGGATCAGCTCAGGCGGCCAAGCAGCGGTTTTGTGTTTTCAGGCTGCAACATTCTTTTCACTGTTCAGCCCGTGCAGCCAAGCGCGAAGGTCCTGGAAATTAAGCGGCTTCTGCATTGTTTTCGGCGGGTTAAGGCCTAGCGACGCTGCAAACTTCGCCGCTGAATACAGCGTGCTTTGATCCTGCCCACTGACAATGATGATGTTTCCGGAATAATTATCCGCCGCCAGCATCTTGAACAGATCGAGCGCGTCGACATTCGGCATACAGATGTCGACCGCCAGAATGTTGGGCTCGAGCTGACGGATCAGCTCGACAACGCCGCGGGAGTCGGACGTGGCAAACGCTTCGAATCCGCACCGCTCGGCCACGCGCACAACGAGCTCGGCTGAGGATGGATCATCGTCCACCGCCAAAAGACTGAGTGTCATGATAGTCCCCTTCCGACACGGTTGAAATTAAGCGGCGTCCGACAACTGAGCCGGCTGCTGGATTGTTGCCACGTTTCGATAAGGGCGGAAATCGGCTTCCGCGTACTGCATTGCCTTGACCATGGACGAAACCAGCGTGTCGATTTCGGACTTCTGGTGGTTGGCCATGACCTGCACCCGGAACCGCGCGCCGCCCTGTGGCACAGCCGGATACTCGACCAGATTGGCTATGGCGCCAAGCTCGTTGAGACGGTGTGCGGCGATGCGGGCCTGACCCTCGGCGCCGACCCGGACCGGCACGATCGGCGATGGATCGCCCAGCGTCTCCAGCCCGGCCTTGGTCAATTCGGCGCGTAGATAGAGGATGTTGTCCATCAGCGAGCGCCGGCGGTCGCGGCCTTCCTGTGAGCGCACGATCTCAAACGCCGCCATGACAGTGGCCGCCTGCACCGGCGACAGCGCATTCGAAAATGTCTGGGTTGCCGAGTAGTATTTCAGATATTCCTTCTGGGCGCGGTTGCGCACGGCGATGAAGCCGCCATTTGATGCAAATGTCTTCGAAAAGCTGCCGATGATAATGTCGGACTTGTCCAGCGCGTTCTGTAGGCCGATATGGCCAAGCCCGTCTTCGCCAATGCAGCCAAAGTCATGGGCGCAGTCAACCAGCAAAGTCGCCTGATATTCTTCACATACCGCCTTCAGTGCGCCGATGTCAGGAGTGTCGGAATGCATGGAGAACAGACTTTCCGTCACCACGAGAATGGCGTTCTCTGTGTCATGGGCGCGGATCTTCTGCAGACGGCGCTCTAGACCCTTCACATTCAAATGACCGTGAAAGTGGATGTTGCCGGTCGCCGATCGCGCGCCTTCCTGCAGGCAGGAATGGGCGAGAACATCGAGCACGACATGGTCCGACGGGCGCACAAAGCCCTGCACGGCGGCAAAGCCGGCCGACCAGCCGGTCGGATAGAGCACAACCTCACGGCCGTGCACAAAATCTGAAATCGTCCGCTCAAGTTTGAGCGAGTTGCGCGTGTTTCCAAGCAAAGCGGCGGAGCCGGCGCTGTGCACGCCATATTCCTGCACGGCGGCAATCGCGGCTTCCTTGATGACGGGATGCGATGACAGGCTCAGATAATCCTGCGAAGCGAAGTTGACGCCCTCGACTGTCTCGCCCATGTCGTCGCGGGTGATGCATGTTGTTTTAGGGGCGGTGTCGGTGGATTTTGAATAGGGCCACATCTTGTTGGCGCGCCGCAAATCCTGCCATGCGTAGAAGCCGTCGGTGCGCCCCAAAAGGTCAACGCCGCGGATTTCTTTATAGTCGCGCAGGCTGCCGTTCAGCGCTTCAACAGGCAGATCTGCCATGGACGCCATGCCGCTGTGAAATTCTCTGGCCATTTTTGATTACCCCGATCCCTGTCGTTTCTTGGTCTGAGGCCTATAGCATTGACTAGGAAAGTTTCGGACTGGTTTATAATTAAAGCTCAGGGTTGCTTGGTTATATTCGTAGTAAACAAACAACAAAGACGGACTGCAAATTTTAACCTAATAGTTCGTTTGGTTTACATGCTCGGCTGCAAGGCTGCGCGCGGGAAGGGAAAATTAAGGTCCATATGCGAATTTGTTCGATGAAAGGGCTGGATTCTGCATGATGTTTGCGAAGCGTATCGTTGGCAATTGGGCAAAGTCGCTCGACCGCTTCAATGAATTGGATTCCAGCAACACCCAGCTGAGTTCGCAGGTGCGCGCTCAGCAGATCAATTCTATTGCCCGCACCACACTTCCCATGATGGCCGGAAATTTGTGCCTTGGCCTTCTGCTGGTCTATTTCGCCGTGCCGACACCCTCGGCCTCGCAGGCAATACTTTGGTTTTCAGCGCTTTCGGTGATTTGCGGCCTAGCTTTGAGGTCTTGGCACAGATCGCGGAAGATGCCTGTGCACAAGCATGCCTCGAAGCGGGCGATTACGCGGGCCGCATTCCACGCAGGAAGCCTTGGACTGCTGTGGGGAGCGGCTCCGTTCCTGTTTCTCAATTTCGAATTTGGCGAGCTGTCCGCCACGCTAGCTTTGGGTTTGACAGGATTGATATGCGCCGCTGGATTTGTGCTTGCGCCGATTCCGCAGGCGGTGTTGGCCTTTCTGATCCCCGTGACCGCAGGTTCGCTGTCCGTGCTGATGCTTCATCCTTCGCCGCTGTCCGGCGCAGTGGCCTTCATGCTTGTCGGCTATGCCGGCATAGTGATTTCTGCAAGCCTTTCGCAGAACCGCATCTATCTGCGTTCGATGCTGGTGGGTGCGACAGTGGAGGAGCAGAAGAAGACCATTTCTTTGCTGCTCAAAGACTTTGAGGCGCATTCCAGCGATTGGCTCTGGGAAACTGATGAAAACCTGAAAATCATCCGTGCTTCCGAGCGTTTCGCGCAGGCCGCCGGCCGCACCCAGGGCGAGCTTGCCGGCATGGCATTGCTCGATCTGCTGGGGTCAAGCGAGCCGGACGCGCATCCGGCGATTGGCGTCATCGTCAATTCGATGGAGCGGCATTTGAACTTCACCGAGATCGAAGTGCCGATCAAGCTGAAAGACGAGGCGCATTGGTGGTCGCTGACCGGCATGGCCGAGATCAGCCCGAGCGGCGTCTTCATCGGCTATCACGGCGTCGGCTCCGACATCACATTCGAAAAGAAGGCGGATGAGCGCATCAGCTTCCTGGCGCACAATGACGCGCTGACCGGCCTGTTGAACCGCGCGCACTTCACTGAGATGCTGAACCAGACCGTCTCGCGGCTCGAGCGCTACGGCGCGCCGTTCGCGCTGATGTTCCTTGACCTTGACCATTTCAAAACCGTCAATGACACGCGCGGCCACCCGGTCGGCGACCGGCTGCTGGTCGATGTCAGCAAGCGCCTGCGCTCGCTTGTGCCGCCCGGCACCGTGCTGGCGCGGCTTGGCGGCGACGAGTTCGCCATCATTTTAAGCAAAGCCGCAAAAGCCTCCGACGCCGAGCCGCTGGCCCAGCAGATTGTCCAGGCGCTTTCCGAGCCGTTCACCATCGACGGCGAGACCATCAATATCGGCGCCAGCGTCGGCATCGCCATCGCGCCGCGCCACGGCACGCGCTCGGACCAGCTCTTGCGCAATGTCGATCTGGCGCTCTACCGCGCCAAGGACAGCGGCCGCTCGGCATATAGGTTCTTTGAACTCTCGATGGACAGCCAGGCCCGCGAGCGCCGGGCGCTGGAGTTTGACCTGAAGACGGCGCTGGCGAACGACGAGTTCCTTTTATTCTATCAGCCGCTGATCGGGGCCGAATCCAATCAGGCCGTCGGCTTCGAGGCGCTGCTGCGCTGGAACCATCCGATCCGCGGCATCATTTCGCCCGCCGAATTCATTCCGATTGCGGAGAATTCCGGCCTGATCAAGACAATCGGCGACTGGGCGCTTGAGGAAGCCTGCATGACGGCCGCAAGCTGGCCGGAGCATCTGACCATCGCCGTTAACCTGTCCGCGCCGCAGTTCGACAATGCCCGCATTGTTGAAACTGTCAAAAACGCGTTGAAAGAATCGGGCCTGGCCCCGCACCGGCTCGAACTGGAAATCACCGAGAGCCTGTTGATCGACCGCCCGGACGATGTGATCGCCATCCTTGAGCAGCTGCGGAAAATCGGCGTCTGCATCGCCATGGACGATTTCGGCACCGGGTATTCGAGCCTTTCCTACCTGCTGAAATTTCCCTACGACAAAATCAAGATCGACCGTTCCTTCATCTCCGCCATCGCCACGGACAAAGCCGCCTGCGACGTGCTGCGCACCATCGGCGCGCTCGCCAAGACGCTCAACATGCGGGTCACCGCCGAAGGTGTTGAAACCAAGGAGCAGTTCGAATTTCTGCGCCAGATCGCCTGCGACCAGGTGCAGGGCTTCTACTTCGCCAAGCCGATGCAGGACCATGAGCTGGCGCCGTTCCTGCTCAGCGGAATGACCGGCATCCTGCCGCAGGACCGGCACAAAAGCATCGCCGCCTGACATTCCATTCAGCGCTGATTCCGGCTAGTTCTCTTTTCATGAAACCGCTTTCCGGCATCAAGATCATCGAGCTCGCCCGCATCCTCGCCGGCCCCTGGGCTGGCCAGGTTCTGGCCGACCTTGGCGCGGATGTCATCAAGGTGGAGCGGCCTGGAACCGGCGACGACACGCGGCAATGGGGCCCGCCATTCGTCACCTATGCCGACGGCGGCAGGGACGCCGCCTATTTCCACGCCTGCAACCGCGGCAAGCGGTCCGTCGCCATCGACTTCGAAAAGCCGGAAGGCAGGGACATTATTCTCAAGCTTCTGACAGATGCGGACGTCCTCATTGAGAACTTCAAAGTTGGAGGCCTTGCAAAGCATGGTCTCGACTATGCCAGCGTCAAAAAGCTCAACCCGCGCCTGATCTATTGCTCCATCACCGGCTTTGGCCAGACCGGCCCCTATGCCAGCCGCCCCGGCTATGATTTCATGATCCAGGGCATGGGCGGCATCATGGACCTGACCGGCGAGGCGGACGGCGCGCCGATGAAAATCGGCGTCGCCTATGCCGACATCATGACCGGGCTCTACGCGGCCATCGCCATCCAGTCGGCACTCATCCAGCGGGCGTCAACCGGCGAGGGCGCGCATATCGACATGGCGCTGCTCGACACGCAGGCAGGCGTGCTCGCCAATCAGGCGATGAACTATCTCGTGTCCGGCGAGACGCCGAAGCGCATGGGCAACCAGCACCCGAACATCGTCCCCTACCGCGTCTTCCCGGCGTCCGACGGCCATATCATCATCGCCAGCGGCAATGACCGGCAATGGCGGAGCGTCTGCGCCGTGCTTGCCGCGCCGGAGCTGGCAGGCGACGCGCGCTTTGCAACTAACGCAGGACGCATTGAGAACCGCGAGGAGCTGAACGGGCTGCTCGACGCGCTGACGGCGAAATGGACCCGCGCGGATTTACTGGAGGCACTCGAAAACGCGGGCGTGCCGGCCGGACCGATCAACTCCGTCGCCGATGTGTTTGCCGATCCGCAGGTTATCCACCGCGGCATGGTTCAGAAGCTGCCGCTTGGAGACGGCGGCGTTGCTTCCGTCAGAAGCCCGGTCAGGTTTGACGGTGTTGGGATGATCGCGGGCTCAGCTTCTCCAAGGCTTGGCGAGCATACGCGCGAGGTGCTTGAAGAATTGGGCTATCGGCAAAAACAGGACTGAGCGGTTCTTCGGAATTCACATTAGTCTGCGCGCGGCCTCCGCTTGGGAACGTGCCTTTCAAGTTCGGGAATCTGCCTTTTCATAAACTGGTCAAACATCGGCACGGTGAACGCGGTTTCGCCGTGGCGCTGGCTCCACACCATGCCCTTATTGATGAGCTGCTGGCGGACAGTCGCCACATTTGCCGCTTCCACACCAAGCACGGCGGCAATGTCGCCTGTTTTGTGCGGGCCGGGTCCAAGTTCGGCCATGGCGCGCAAATATCTCTGTTGCAGGACCGTCAGCCGGTCAAACCGGACTCTGAAAAAGTTCGCGTCCAGATGCGTTACGATGCCGGGCGTTGTGTCTTCGACTTCCTTGGCCTTTATCGGGCTGCCCACCGCCGAATCCCAGACATGCGCGCCCCATTCCTGAATGAAATAGGGGTAGCGTTCCGTCACGCGCAAGATCTCCGCCACGGCGCCTTCCTCAAACTCAACTTGCTCTTGTCTTGCAGGTTTGACGAGCGCCTCGCGCGCGGCCTCTGGGGACAGCTTGTCCACTTCGGGATAATTGAACAGCCGCTCGGCATAGGATTTGGCGTTTCCGGCCAAAGCAGCAGTCTGCGGCAGTCCTGCCCCCACAAAATAGAGCGGCAGATTGCGCTGCGCAATCTCGTGACAGGCGACGATTAGCGCCCCAAGTTCCCGTGTCGACAGATACTGGACCTCATCAATCAAGAGGGCAATCGCCGACTGTTTCTCAGCGGCCGCCTCGGCAGCGGCAATCAGCAGCTGCGGAACATCCTGTTCAAGGTCGCCTGTGTCGGCGATGCCCGGGCCTGGGGTCATGCCAAAGTCAAACTCGCCAAAAGACACTTTGAAGGCGCTGCCGAAATTTCGCAGCGCCTGCATGGCCCGCTTCACCTTGGCGCTTGAATTGGCCATGAGATCGAGCGAAAACAGCACCCGCCTGAGTTCGGGCACCAGCAATTGCGCGAGTTTTCCGCCTTCCGGCGCTTCAATCTTGATGGTTTGGAAGCCCTTTTGGTCCGCCATCTGCTTGATGCGGCTGAGCAGCACGGTCTTTCCAACGCCGCGCAGTCCAAGCAGCATCATGCCGCGCACCGGACGGACGGCAAGCACCCGGTCCAGATCAATGCTCGCATTCTCCAGCAGCGCATCGCGGCCGGCCAGCGCAGGCGGCTGCACTCCGGCTCCCGGAGAATAGGGGTTTTGGCGTCTGTTCATGAACCTTACTTATATTAATGATGTTAATGGCACAACCATTAACGCCATTAATTTATGCAAGTTTGCAAATCGCTTCAGTGGCGGGCGGCTGCGGCTGCCGCAAATGAAACGGGACCGCCGGGCCCCGTTCCAATCACTCAATCACAAACCTTTCACCCCGCCGCCGCCACAGCCCGCTTCGCCATCACCTTAATCAGCGCCGCCCGGTAATCCGCCGAGGCGTGCATGTCGCTCATCAGCCCCTTGGCTGAAACCGCAACACCCTCCAGCGCGTCGGCGGCGAACTTCTTGTTGAGCGCCGCTTCAAGCCCCTTGTGCCGGAACACGCCGTCATCGCCCGCGCCGGTCACCGCCACCCGCGCGCCGTCCTTCTGCTTGGTCACAAACACGCCGGTCATGGCGTAGCGCGAGGCGGGGTTGGGGAACTTGGAATAGGCGGACTTGGCAGGGGCAGTGAACTCGATTGAGGTGACGATTTCGCCGTCTTTCAGGGATGTTTCAAACAGGCCCTTGAAAAAATTGTCCGCTGAGATTGAGCGCTTGTCGGTGACGATTGTCGCATCCAGCGCCAGCATGGCGGACGGATAGTCCGCTGCCGGGTCGTTGTTGGCGATTGAGCCGCCGATTGTGCCGCGGTGGCGCACATGCGGGTCGCCGATATGGCTGGCGAGATCGGCGAGCGCTGCGCAGACGCCGCGCAGCTTCTCGTTACCAGCCACTTCCGCATGGGTCGTCGCCGCGCCGATGGTGACTTTTTTGCCCGACACTTTGACGCCTTTCATGGCGGCGATGCGCGTCAGGTCAATGAGGTCGCTCGGCGCGGCAAGCCGCTGCTTCATCGTCGGGATGAGCGTCATCCCGCCGGAAAGCAGCTTGCCGTCTTCGCATTTCTTGATGAGCTTTGCCGCGTCGGAGACGGAGGAAGCGCGGTGATAATGGGTTTCATACATGGCGCTTCCCCTTACTTTGCCGCCTGCAATGCCGTCCAGACCGCAAGCGGCGTGGCAGGCATGGTCAGGTTATTGTTGCCGATGGCGTCCGTGATCGCATTGATGACGGCAGGGGGCGAGCCGATGGCCCCCGCCTCGCCGCAGCCCTTGATGCCGAGCGGATTGCTGGGCGAGGGGGTCACGGTGGTCGAGATTTTGTACGACGGCAGATCCTGCGCGCGCGGCATGGTGTAATCCATGAAGCTCGCCGTCAAAAGCTGGCCGCTCTTGTCATAATGCGCGCCTTCCAGCAGCGCCTGGCCGACGCCCTGCGCGATGCCGCCATGCACCTGGCCTTCGACAATCATCGGATTGATGACATTGCCGAAATCGTCCGAGGCGACAAACTGGATGATTTCGGTCATTCCGGTGTCCGGATCGACCTCGACTTCGCAGATATAGCAGCCGGCCGGGAAGGTGAAGTTGGACGGATCATAGAACGCGCCTTCCTTCAAGCCGGGCTCCATGCCCGCCGGCAGATTGTGGGCGGTGTAGGCGGCGAGCGCCATCTGGAACCACGGCACTTTCTTGTCAGTGCCCGCGACTTTCAATTCGCCGTTCTCGATGACAATGTCGCCTTCGTCAGCTTCCAGCAGATGCGCGGCGATCTTCTTCGCCTTGGCCTCGACCTTGTCGAGCGCCTTGACGACGGCTGACATGCCGACCGCGCCGGAGCGCGAGCCGTAGGTGCCCATGCCCATCTGCACTTTGTCTGTGTCGCCATGGACGACGTTGACATTGGCGCCGGGGATGCCGAAGCGTTCGGAGACCAGCTGGGCGAACGTTGTCTCGTGGCCTTGGCCATGGCTGTGCGAGCCGGTGAGGATTTCAACCGTGCCGACCGCGTTGACCCGCACTTCCGCCGATTCCCAAAGACCGACGCCCGCGCCGAGCGAGCCGACCGCCGCCGACGGCGCGATGCCGCAGCCTTCGATGTAACAGCTCATGCCGATGCCGCGCAGCTTGCCTTCCTTCGCGGCCTTTGCCTTGCGCTTGGGGAAGCCGGCATAGTCCGCCGCCTTCATCGCCATGTCGAGATTGGCTTCAAAATCGCCCGCGTCATAGCAGAAGATCACCGGGGTCTGGTGCGGGAAGGTGCGGATGAAGTTTTGACGGCGCAGCTCCGCTGGGGAAACGCCAAGCTCGCGCGCCGCTGTTTCCACCATGCGCTCAACCGAATAGGTCGCTTCCGGACGGCCTGCGCCGCGGTAGGCGTCAACCGGCGCCGTGTTGGTGTAGACGGCGCGCATGTTGCAGTGAATCGCCGGGATGTTGTACTGGCCCGACAGTAGTGTCGCATGAAGATAGGTCGGCGTCACCGACGAGAACAGCGACATGTAAGCGCCGAGATTGGCGATCGTGTCGGTCTTGAAGGCGATGATGTTATTGTCCTTGTCAAACGCCATTTCCGCATGGGTGACATGGTCGCGGCCATGCGCATCGGTGAGGAAGGCCTCGGTGCGGTCCGAGTTCCACTTGACCGGAACGCCGGTCTTTTTCGATGCCCAGAGGCAGACGATCTCTTCCGGATAGATATAGATTTTCGAGCCGAACCCGCCGCCGACATCCGGCGCGATGACGCGCAGCTTGTTCTCCGGCGCGACATTGTAGAACGCGCTCATCACCAAGCGGGCGAGATGCGGGTTCTGCGAG
>JANMMM010000238.1:0-8628 GCA_031373225.1 Phyllobacteriaceae bacterium
GGAAATGGACATCGCCTGGGTGGTGCGCGGCGGCGGCGATCCGGTGAAGCTCATCAAGAAATATGCGCAGAACATCACGGCCGTGCATGTCAAAGACATCGCCGTTAAAGGTCAGAAGGCCGACGAGGACGGCTGGGAAGATGTCGGCCACGGCACGATTGACTGGAAGCCGATTTTCGCGGCGCTGAAAAAATCGCGCTGCCTGCATTTTGTCATGGAGCATGACAAGCCGAGCGACGCCGCGCGCTTTGCCACCCGCTCGTTTGAAGCCGCCAAAAATTTCTAAAGGAGAATTGAATGTCAAAACTGATGGGAGTGGGCGTTATCGGCTGCGGCAATATTTCCGCCGCTTATTTCGGCCTTGCGCCTTTGTTCAAAGGCTTTGAAATCCGCGCCTGCGCGGACGTCAACATGAAGGCGGCCAAGGCGCGCGCCAAAGAGTTCGGCATCAAGGCGCAGAGCGTCGGCAATCTGTTGAAAAACCCCGACATTGATGTGGTGGTGAATCTAACGATCCCGGCGGCGCACTATCCGGTGTCGATGAAAATCCTGAGAGCCGGAAAGCATGTCTATTCGGAAAAGCCGCTGGTGCTGTCTTTGAAAGAAGGTCTGGCGCTGAAGAAGCTCGCGGATGAAAAAGGCCTCAAAGCCGGCTGCGCGCCGGACACATTTCTTGGCGGCGCGCACCAATTGGCGCGCAAGGCGATCGATGACGGCACGGTCGGGACGATCACGTCCGGCTCCGCGCATGTGATGAATTTCGGCATGGAGCACTGGCATCCGAACCCGGACTTTTTCTATCTGCCCGGCGGCGGTCCGGTGCTGGACCTTGGCCCCTATTACGTTGCCAATCTCATCAATCTGATCGGCCCGGTCAAACGCGTTGTGGCGCTCGCCACCATGCCGCAGAAGAGCCGCAAGATTGTCAGCGAGCCGCGCAAGGGTCAGGAAGTGCCGGTCAAGACGCCGACCAACATCCATGCGCTGCTTGAATTTGTCAGCGGCGCGACGGTGACGCTTTCAGCCTCATGGGATGTGTTCGCGCACCGGCATGCGAACATGGAGCTCTATGGCTCGGAAGGCTCGCTCTATGTGCCGGACCCGAATTTCTTCGGCGGCGAGGTGCTGGCGACCAAGCGCGACGGTCCGGCGCAGCCGCTGCCGGCATGGGACCATCCGTTCGGCGTTCCGAACCAGACGCATCCGCAGGGTGCCGTGGCCAACTACCGCACTGCGGGTCTCGCCGACATGGTGATCGGCATTTCGGAAGGCCGCGACTACCGCTGCTCGCTGGACCGGACGCTGCATGGCGTTGAAGTGATGACCGGCATTTTGAAATCCGGCGAGACGGGCAAGTTTGTCGAGATGAAGACGACCTGCACGCGGCCGGCGGCGCTCGGGCCAAAGGAGGCGAAAGCGCTGCTGAAATAAAAAAAGTGGGGACTTAACTTGTGCGCCGGGTCCGCCCGGCGCATCTTTCTTTTTTGGGAGGCTCATATGCCCTGGCAGCCTGCGGCAAACCGCTACGAGAAAATGAAATATAACCGCGTCGGCAAAAGCGGGCTGAAGCTGCCGGCGCTGTCGCTCGGCCTGTGGCACAATTTCGGTGAGGACACGCCGCATCAGGCAAAGCTGGCGCTCTGCCGCACCGCATTTGATCTTGGAATTACACATTTTGACCTTGCCAACAATTACGGCCCGCCGCCCGGTTCGGCGGAGACAGCGTTCGGGCACATCCTGCGCACAGAGTTTGCGGGCCTGCGCGACGAATTGGTGATCTCCTCCAAGGCCGGTTATCTGATGTGGCCCGGCCCCTATGGTGAGTGGGGCAGCCGCAAATCGGTGCTTTCGAGCCTCGACCAGAGCCTGAAGCGGATGGGCCTCGACTATGTGGACATTTTTTATTCGCACCGATTTGATCCGGACACGCCATTGGAAGAAACCATGTCGGCGCTTGACCATGCTGTGCGCTCCGGCAGGGCGCAGTATGCGGGCATCTCGTCCTACAATTCACAGCGCGCCAAGGAGGCGGCGGCGATCCTGCGCGGCCTCGGCACGCCCTGCATCATCCACCAGCCGAGCTATTCGATGATCAACCGATGGGTCGAGGAGGACAATCTGCTCGACACGCTGGACGCGGAAGGCATGGGCTCAATCGTGTTCTCGCCGCTGGCGCAGGGCATGCTGACGGCGAAATATCTGCAGGGCATTCCAAAGGACAGCCGCGCGGCGCAGGACAAGTCGCTCAATCCGGATTTCCTCAACGAAAGCAACGTCGCCAACCTTCAGGCGCTCAACGCCATTGCCGAACGGCGCGGGCAGACACTGGCGCAGATGGCGATCGCCTGGGTGCTGCGCGGCGGACGCGTCACGTCGGCATTGATCGGCGCGTCAAAGCCGCAACAGATCATCGACTGCGTCGCCGCGCTGGAGAAGCCGGATTTCACCCAAGCGGAGCTTGCCGAGATTGATGGGTTCGCGCGCGAAGCGGACATCAACCTCTGGGCGGCGTCGGCGGAACGCAAAGGGCCGGAGCGGAGGAAGAAGTGAATTGGGGGACAGATTGCAGCATGAGAACACGATTGCTCACATTCCTGACAATCGCCGCGCTTGCAGGCGTCGGCGGCGCGCAAGCCGATGATGATGTCATCCAATTCCATTCGCCATCGAAGAACATCTATTGCGTTGGCGTGAACTCGCAAACCGAGGGCGGCAGCGTTGACTGCGAACTGGTCACACGCACCAACACGGAGCCTTTGATGCAGAGGCCCGATGATTGTGACCTGGAATGGGGCAGCCGTTTTGCACTGAGCAGCGCCGGCGAAGCCACAATGATCTGCGCCGGCGACACGCTGCGCGACGGTCAGGCTTTAAACTTCGGCTATGGCGAAGGGCTGGACCGTTTCGGCATCCATTGCACGTCGACCCGACAAGGCATCGAATGCATCAACGACGATCAGCACGGTTTCAAGATTTCCAAAGGCAAGCAGGAAATCTATTGAGCGGACGCCCCGCAGATCCAGCGTCGCCGATGAGTTCAGTTGATCGGGCCGAAATTCGGCCCCTTCAGCCGTGGCGCAGGAAGCGTCTGCAACAGCGCATCTATCTCGCCGCTTGAAATTCCTTCCGGCAATTCCGTTGACCAGACGCGGAACGACACAAGCTCGTAGGCGCCGAAGGACGTGATCATGGCGACGTCTGCCGCGTCGAGGCCGCGCACCATGAAAATGCGGCCGATTCTTGGCTTGTTGTATCTTGCATCCACTGTGTGCCACGCGCCGCCGAGAAACACTTCGAACCAGGCGCAGAAATCATCGAAGCCTGAATCCTCCACGCCGATGTCGCCAAGATATCCGCTGACATAGCGCGCGGGGATGTTCATCGCGCGGCACAGGCTGACGCCGAGATGGGCGAAATCGCGGCAGACGCCAGTTTTTTCGTCGAGCACATTGGAGGCGGTCTTGTCCGGCCTGCCGAACTTGTAGCCGAACGTGACGTGGCCATGGACAAAATTGCTGATCGCACGCACGCGCTCCCAGCCTTCGGGCACATTGCCGAACTGCTTCCAGGCGAAGGTTCCGAGCTTGTCTGAATCGCAGTAGCGGCTGGCGGTCAGAAAGTTGAGCGTCTGGTAGGGAAGGTCCTCAATGCGGTGCTGCATGGCGCCCAGAGGAACTTTGTCGGGCAGGCCGTCCACTGTGGCCACGCAGTCTGACCAATAGGTAGTGAGGCCGGCTTCAGCGACCGTGCGCGACATGCGATTGCCAAAACCATCGAGATATTCGGTGACCGGTCCTGGCCCTGACGACAACACCCTGTCGGAACCAATGACAGGGCCGGGGAATTCGGAATGGGTGGACAGCGCCATCAGCATGGGAACCGGCGCTTTGCATGACACAATGATTTCAAACCCGATGCGTACCAGCATGATGAAGCGCCTTGCTTTCCGGGGCCAGCCCCTAGAGTGTGAACCTCAGTTCCGCGATGCGCGCGGCAGGGCGATATGGCTTAATGCACAGATTGCCGAAAGGTTTCCCATGACGGCGCTGATCTCGATATCGCACGTCACGCGCTACCGCTATGATTGTCCGGTTTCCTTCGGGACGCACCGTTTGCTGGTCAGGCCGCGTGACGGACACGATCTTCGGGTGCTTGAGACACATCTTGTTATCACGCCCAAGCCAAAGCTGCACTGGCAATTCGACGCGTTCGGCAATTCCGTCGCGCATGCGGTCTTTTCGGAAAGTTCCGACAGTCTTGAGATCAGAAGCGACCTGCTGATCCGGCGCTATGTCAGCCACAGCGAGATATCGTCGCCAAACCGCGCGCTGCGCCGGATGCCGCTGGAATATGGGGCGGACAATCTGACCGATCTGGCCCCCTACATTCCGATGCAATTTCCCGAAGAGGGAGAAGCCCTCTCTCAGTGGCTGAACGCGGCGTTTCAAAACCGGCCTCCCGTTATTCTCGAATTCTTGAGCGCGCTCAGCGCCGCGATCCATGCGGCATTTTCGTACTCGCGGCGCGAGGAGCGCGGCACGCAGAGCGCGCTGACGACAGTGGCCAAGAAGACCGGCACATGCCGGGACTTTGCGTTCCTGTTCATGGAGTGCGCGCGGCTGTTTGGTTTTGCGGCGCGGTTTGTCACGGGTTACCTGCACGTGCGCGAATCTGAGGACGAGATGCTCAAGGGCGGCGGGTCGACACATGCCTGGGCCGATGTCTATGTGCCCGGCGAAGGCTGGGTCGAATTTGACCCGACAAACCTGATCGAGGGCAACCAGGCGCTGATCCGGATCGCCGTGACGCGCACACCGGCGCAGGCGACGCCGATCAGCGGCACCTTTGACCGGGAGCAGGGGCGGTTTCTTGGCATGACAGTTGATGTCAGCGTGCGCGAAGTGTTTGAGAATGAAGACGGCACTTCGATTTGAAAAAAGGCTGTTAAAGAGATTGCAGAAAGGCCACCAGCGCATCGCGCTCCGTCTTGCCGGCATTCCTGAACGCTTCCTTCGCGTTTTCCGCTTCACCGCCATGCCAGAGCACAGCCTCGGCAAAACCCCGGGCCCGTCCGTCGTGCAGCAGCCGGTCATGTCCATTGACGGTTTCGACAAGCCCCAGCCCCCAAAGCGGCGGGGTGCGCCATTCCGAGCCGGTCGCTTCGAAGTCCGGGCGGCCGTCGGCGAGCGCCCCGCCCATGTCGTGCAGAAGGAGGTCGGTGAACGGGTGGAAAGTCTGGTTCTCAAGCTCCGACAGCGGCGCCTTTGGCCCGGTTTTCAGCATAGGTGAATGGCACGCGGCGCAGCCGAGATTTGCAAATACTTGCGCGCCCTTGACCACTTGCGGGCTACCCGGATCACGCTGCGCCGGAACAGCGAGCAGCCGCGTGTAAAGCGTCATCTTGTCGAGAAATTTTTTCGACAGGTCGATTTCCGGCGCCTTCTTTGCCGCGAGGCAGTCCGTCTGCGCGGGCGCGCAGTTCTCGCTTTCATGCAGCGGATTGGTCAGGCCGATGTCACCGAAGGCGGCGCCGGCGTTCTGTGACAGGAGATTCGGCTGGTTGGCCTTCCAGCCAAACCGCCCGGTGACGATTTTGCCGATAAGCGGATCGGTCACGCGGTTCAACCTGCCGGAAATGCCGTCTGCGTCCGCGTCATCCGGATCGCTCAGCGCCGCCAGCATTTCCTCCGGCACGGCCTCCAGCAGCCCCAGCCCGATCACCTGCGGCGCGACGCGGGGGGAGAGCATCACACCTTCGCCCAATGCGCCAAAGGCGAGTTCAGTGAAGGAATAAGACGGCTTTTGTAATTCGAAAGCCTGCCCGTCGCCATATTTTCCGGCAACTGCCTCATAAGTTATTTTGGTCCTGCCCTCAGGCCTCACACCAAGGATTGCATCCTCGCTCAGCTGATCGCCATAGATTGGATGCGGCGACGCTCCGTTCGCACTGGCGGCGTCCGGGATGCTGAGTCGGATGAGCATCGAGTTAAGCGGTTCGCCTGCGGCCAATGGCGGTCGGCCCCTGCCGTCCTGTGTGTGGCAGCCCGAGCAGGAGATGCGGTTGAAATAGGGGCCGACACCGTCAAAGCTTTTCACCGATGAGGGTGCGGTGACCCAATTTGTGTTAAACAGGCGGTTGCCGAAGAAGAAGTCGCGCTGATGCTCCGCCTTGATGTTGGCGGCGGGGAAGGTGAAAGCTGTCTTTCCGTCGAGCGCCCGTGTTGTCGCCCCGCCGAGATTTGGAGACATAAGCGCAGGCGCTGCGGCCAGCGCCGCCGCCAAGGTCAGAGCAATGGCAGCGGCGCTGTGCAACAGTGCTTTTGGAATGCGCCGCATCTTCTATCCCGCCGGGATGAGAACCAGCACCCCGAGTTTTGACCCAGCCTCAGTTAGTCCTTTGCCAAGCGCTTGCAAGGCCGTGACCACATCTTCAGCGGCTTTGCGCTCCGGGCTGCCTTCGGGCGAGGCGAGAACCTTGTCCCATGGGTTTCCCAATGCGGCGGTTTTGACTTCAGCATCCGCTAAAAGCCTGCCCACATTTTCGGCGGACGCCGCGTCAATTGATCTCACCAGTTCGTCAAGGCCGGGCCGCTCCTTGCCCGCGCCGTCGCCGGTCCAGACATTTTTGATGCCTTGCAGATCGTAGACGAAGTCCTGATGCGTCGTGTCGGAGAAGCAGGAATGCTCGTCCTCCTGATCGCCGGAATCAAGCGCCACGGCCAACCGCTGCGACATAAACTCGAAGCCGGCGAGAATGGCCATGCCATTCAACATCCTGCCGACCGCTTCGCGCTGCGGCAGGGCTTTGAGGCTTTCGGCATAGCCGCCCGCAAGGTTCGGATCCCACACTGCGGCCAGATGCGAAAGGTCGTCAATCAGCAGTTTGACGACGAGTATGAGGTATTCGCGGCGGCGGTCATTGGCCGGCGTTCCAGCGGTATAGTCGGATGCCGGCCGCGCCCCCGGACCGTCCGCCGAAAGATCCTGACCCCAAAGCAAAAATTCAATCGCGTGCCAGCCGGCTGTGACATTGGCTTCATCGTCAGCCTGATTTGCGGCGACAATGGCGTCCATTGTCAGCGGCTTGTCAGAATTGATGAGGCCCGCTTTTGGATTGTCTTTGACATAGTCGATCGCCGCCTCGTTCATCGGCCATGCGTTGACGCGGCCCTCGACGTCTTCAATCGGGCCGTCGTAAAAGCGGTAAGCCTCGGTCAGCAGATAAGCGGGACGCGCCTTGATCCACGCCTGGCGGGCGGCGGCAAGCGACGCGTCGCCCGGATTGTTGAGAAGTTCCTCCACCGCCTGGTCGAGACCCTGTGCCGCTTTGGCGGAAGTCTGGTAGCTGGAATAGACAAGATCGGCATAGGCGTCGATCTGGGGTTTGGCGTCATATTGAAACGCATTGGCGTCAGTCGATGCCAGGGCGTAGGACGCAAGCGCGCCGCCGCCGCTTTCGCCGCCCTGCTCGCCGCCTTCGTCCGCCTTGGCGGCAGGCGCTGCTGCGGCAGGCTTGTCCTCGGCGTTGGCGAGGTCGATTGTGTTTGGAAGGATTGCGGAACCGGCCAGCACAAAGCTGCCGATCCCAAGCCAGAGCTTGGTCTTGTTCATTTCTTTTCCCCATTCGTGGTTCAAGGTCACGATGTTGCGTCAACAGGCCTAGCGGCTGAATTTGAGGCATGCAAGCGGAAATTTGCCGCAGAAGTAAGATTAGAAGCGGTCTAAACTGTTGCTTTCATTGGAATAATTCCAGATTGCCGTGCGCCCGCCTTGCCAAATCCGGCAAGTTCGGCCTAGATGGCGGCGATCCTGCGGCGGGCCTTGAACCCGTTTTTTGTTTGGAGATGCAAGATGCAAATGACGATTGCCGGCGTTTTGTCGCCCGATGAGCTGACCTCCGTACGCGCCGCCTTCGATGCGGCAAGTTTTGTCGACGGGCGCGAGACGGCGGGTTGGGCGGCAAAGACCGTGAAGAACAACACGCAGGCGAAAGCCGGCGATCCGGCGATGGATGCGGCGCGCGCGCTGGTGCGCGGGCAGCTGTTGGAGCATCCGCTTTTCGCCATGGCGGCGCGGCCCAAGCAGATGTCGAGCCTCCTGTTCGCCCGCTATGAACCCGGCATGCATTATGGCGCGCATGTGGATGACGCGCTGATGGGCGGGATGCGCTCGGACATATCCTTCACGCTGTTCATTGACGAGCCGCAGACTTACGAGGGCGGCGAGCTGGTGATGGAAACCAGCGCCGGGGAGAGCGCGGTCAAGGCGCCCGCTGGGGCGGTTTTTGTTTATCCGTCAACGACGCAGCACCGCGTCGCGAGACTTCATGCCGGCGTGCGGCGGGTCTGTGTCGGCTGGGCGCAGAGCTTTGTGCGCAGCGCCGAGCAGCGGGAGATATTGTTCGACCTCGACACCGCGCGGCGGGCGCTGTTCAAGGCGTCGGGCAAAACGGCGGAGTTTGATGCAATGTCAAAGTCGCTGGCGAATCTGCTGCGGATGTGGGCGGAGACTTGAGCGGCGGCGCGGGGAGAATTCCGGACGCTTTTTGTGGTTTGTCACTACGAAATTTTGGCGCGAGGCGCCCCCACCTTAACCCCTCCCCACAAGGGGGAGGGGAGTCACAGGCGT
>JANMMM010000256.1:0-3741 GCA_031373225.1 Phyllobacteriaceae bacterium
GCGAATCGCCGGATGTCACTGTGACGGCATGAATTTTCACCAAAACTTCGCCGGGGCCGGCAACAGGCTTGGGCAAGTCAACGGGTTCAAGAACCTCCGGCCCGCCATAGCGGCGGCAGAGCCAGGCTTTCATGGTTTGGGGATCTGACATGGCTTGTCCTTTCGCGCCGCGCGCGCGGCGTGCGCTGAGGGACATGTGGGGATGCAAAAGGACGATGCAATGGCGCGGCGGCCGGGGGCGAAGGTCAGCCCTCCTTCAAACTCAGCACGTTCCCCTCCGGATCACAAAACCAGTTGATTTTCGTCTTCCCGTCCGGCGCGGTCCAGATGCCGAGGGCGTCCTGGCCGAAGCCGTCATAGATGCTGAAATTCACACCTTTTTCCGCCAACGCCCGGGACGTGGCGACAATGTCGGGGACGGACCAGCCGGCGACTGTGTACGGATGGGCGGTCCAGTCTTCGACCGTGGTGAGGCGCAGCGTGATGCCGTTGAGGTCGCAGACGTCAGCATATTCGTCCTCGGAGACGAGGGCGAGGCCGAGGACGCCTTGGTAGAACACCTTCGCCTTGACGCGGTCGCGCACGAGGATGAAGGCCATGGGCTGGGCGGCGGCGGGGATGGACATGGGGCGGGCTCCCGGCTGATTTGGGGTGGATTTTTATAGCAGGCAATGGGGGGAAGGTGTAGGTGGCGGCTATTGATGAAGGCAGGAAAAAACCATGCAGCTCGGCCTCTACACCTTCGCCTCCGTCGCCGCCGACACTGTGTCCGGCCAGGTCATCTCGCCGGAACAGCGGCTGGCTAACCTCATCGAGGAGGCCGAACTTGCTGATCAGGCGGGACTCGACGTGTTTGGGGTGGGCGAGCATCACCGGCCGGATTTCGCCATTTCAACGCCTGCCGTCGTTCTGGCGGCGATTGCGGCGCGCACGAAGCGCATACGGCTGACCAGCGCAGTGACGGTCCTGTCCTCGGATGATCCGGTGCGGGTGTTTCAGGAATTTTCAACGGTGGACCTCATCTCGCATGGCCGCGCCGAGATCATGGCGGGGCTCGGGTCGTTTATTGAGAGCTACCCGGTGTTCGGCTTTGACCTGAATGATTATGACCGGCTGTTTGCCGAGAAGCTGCAATTGCTTTTGAAACTGCGGACCGACAATCCCCTTACCTGGTCGGGAACAATGCGCGCGCCGCTCGACAATGTCGGCATCTGGCCGCGCCCGGTGCAGAACCCGCTGCCGGTTTGGATCGCCGTCGGCGGCACGCCGCAGTCGGTCATCCGCGCCGGAACGCTGGGCCTGCCGCTGGCGCTGGCGATCATCGGCGGCGAGCCGGAGAGGTTTGCGCCGCTGGTCGATCTTTACCGGCAGGCGGGCGCGCAGGCGGGGCACGCGCCGGAGACACTCAAAGTTGCGATCAATTCACACGGCTTCATCGCCGAGACCTCGCAGCTCGCCGCTGACACCTATTTCCCGCCCTATGCCGACATGTTCGGCCGCATCGGCCGCGAGCGCGGCTGGCCGCCGGTGACGCGGGCGCAATATGAGGCGGGACGCGGCAAACGCGGCGCGCTGCTGGTAGGCGATCCCAATGAGGTGGCGGACAAGATCCTGTTTGAGCATTCGCTGTTCAGAAATGACCGGTTTTTGATGCAGATCGACATGGGGTCCTTGCCGCACGCGCAGACGCTGAAGGCGATTGAGCTGTTTGCCACGAGGGTAGCGCCGCAGGTTAGGAAGGCGCTGGGTTAGCGATCTTCTTGCAGCGCTATCTTATCATTGCTTCATGGCGTAGTGTACGCGAGAGGCCGAGATGCGGAGATAGTAATGAAAAACCGGTCCATTTTGGTGCGCGCATTCTGGGACGATGAAACGCGGGTATGGGTCGCGAGCAGCAATGACGTTGCCGGGCTTGCCATTGAGGCCGACACGATTGAAGCGCTGGAGCCAAAGGTCTTGGCGGCCATTTCTGATCTCGTCGAGTTGAACGGCTTGAACTTCGACCTTCCGGACATTCCTGTCCATATTTTCTCCGAGCAGATATCCAAAGTTGCCAATCCGCGCATGTAGGGCGGGAAATGGAGTGTTTTCTGAAAGAATTGAAAAAGCGTCTGCAAGAGGCCGGCCGTTATTTTCACAGCAACGGCTAGGGCGACCACAAGATTTGGTTCAGCCCGTCAACAGCGCAAATTTCACGGTGGATCGCGGCACGAAGTCCCGGCATACAGCCAATGAATCGCTGAAACAGGCGGGACTGCCAAAGTATTTTTGAAGATTTGGATGTGGCGGATGCCCCGGCTTAGGCCGCTCTTGGCTCGGTCCCCGCCAGATTCTAGCCGATCATCCGCCGCCGCGCCATCAAATCTTGGTCCGCCTGCGGATTGGGGAGCAGGGTTGATTCAGTCATGTCAGATTCAACCCGGGTCAATGTCGGACTTCCATTTTTCCTTGCACAGGGCCAACAACTCCGTCGCCGACTTTATGGCAAAGTCAGCATCCTCCCTGACGGGGTGGCGGGTCACATTGTAATCAGCAGTTTCCCGAAGGCTGTAGACCTCATTCAATATGTCGCCGAATTCACCGAGCTCCGGATCGCCTGCCGAAAGCGTTCCAATGTGCTGGATAATGTCCCGATGGCTCTTTGGAAAGCCTTTGGCGGCGCCAACACCGCCATAGAGCAGTATCGCGGCACATGCGGCGTGTTCAAGTGCGTAGTAAGCCGCCGACACACAGGCTCCTGGCGCCTTACCCATTTTATGAATTGCCAGACACTCTGCGAGCAAGAGATTTGCTTTTGCAAATTCCTGCCTTGCGATCTCTCGCCGCTGTTTAGCGGTCAAGGCAACGGGCGCAACGCGCGCGGCACGGTTTTCACTTCGTGTCATTGCAAAACCGGCAGGGTCGAGGACAATCACACAACTTCCAAACCTTCATTCAAAATGATATGGGCAAGAAAATTACTCTGGCTTTGCTTCTCCAGATTTTCCGGCAGCGAAAATGCAGATATATGTGTCCCTTTCAGAAGATAGGGATAGGCCAGCCTCGACAAAATCCTGTCGGTGGCGGTGCTTGCCGCTGCTTCATCCAGAATGACCGCGACATCAATGTCCGATCCTGCCTGCGCCTCAAGACGGGCGCGGGACCCAAACAGGATAACTGATTTTAGAAGTCCGCTAAACTGTTGATCCACATCACTTCTAAATGACAACAAGTCGCGATAAGCCGTTCTCGACAGTCCGCCTTCAATTCCGAGAACCTGGGAAATGTTATTCATCAGCGATGTATAGTGCGATTTCCCGTCTAATTCCAGCGGCTTGCAGCCAGGTTCAACTGACGAGCCCAAACCCGCCCATCAGCCTTTTCGTCGAAAAATGCGGCGCGCCCGAGGTGAACACCGCCACATCCTCCTCCAGCACCGGCTCCTCCACCGCATCGGCGGGGGCGAGTTCGGACAGGAGCGCCAGCGCACGCCTCGCGATCGCCTCCGCCGGGTCGATCCAGTCCACCGGCCAGGGCGCGGTTTTGCGCATGCGGTTGACGAGGAACGGATAGTGGGTGCAGGCGAGGACCACGATGTCGGTGCGGCGGCCATCTTTTTCAATGAAGCAGGGGGCTATTTCGGCGCGCACGGCTTCCTCATCGACAAATCCGCCGCGCATATACTCCTCCGCCAGCCCCGCCAGGTTTTCCGAGCCGACGAGGCGCACATGGCATTTGGCGGCGTATTTGCCGATGAGGTCG
>JANMMM010000298.1:0-16818 GCA_031373225.1 Phyllobacteriaceae bacterium
GGGCATGGAGGGGCTCATCATACTCAAGTCTTTCGGCAAGTTCTTCGGCCTTGCCGGCATCAGGCTGGGCTTCGCCTTTGGCGCGAAGCGCTGGACGGACAAGCTGGCGGCGATACTCGGGCCATGGGCGGTGGCCGGCACGGCGCTGGAAATCGCGCGCAAGGCCTATGGCGACGCAGATGGCATTGCCGAGCTGAAACTGCGGATATGGGAGAGCCGCAGGACGCTCTCTGAAACATTGGCTGAAAATGGATTGAAAGAGGCGGGCGGCACGGCTCTGTTTGCGCTCGTTGAGCACGCTGAGGCGGACCGCCTCTATGAGGGCCTCGCGGCACAGCACATATTGACGCGCAAATTCGCCCATTCGCCACGCTGGCTGCGCATTGGCCTTGCGGCGCATGAGGTTGAGTATTGGCGGCTGGGCAAAGCGCTGTCGGCGATACTACGCAACTGATGCACAACGGTTTTTTGGTGCTGACGGCGGCGCTCATTCTCGACCGGGTTATTGGCGATCCGGACTGGCTTTGGAGGAAATTGCCTCATCCAGCTGCCGCGTTCGGCAGGGCGCTGGACTTTGCCGACCGCCGTTTCAACCGGGAGGGCGGCACGCCGCTGGTCAAGCGCCGCAACGGGTTCCTCAGTGTCATGGCGCTGCTTCTTTCGGCGGCGGGTATTGGAGGAATTGCGCATGCGGCCTTTCTCCGGCTGGGCGCGGCGGGAATTGTGCTCGAAGCGCTGACGGCGAGTGTTTTCCTTGCGCAAAAGAGCCTTGCCGATCATGTTTCAGCCGTTGCAATTGGCTTGAAAAACGACGGCCTGCCCGGCGGGCGCAAGGCGGTGTCGATGATCGTCGGGCGCAATCCGGAGCAGCTTGATGAGGCGGGGGTCTGCCGCGCTGCGATTGAATCGCTGGCCGAAAACAGTTCAGATGGCATTGTCGCTCCGGCTTTCTGGTTCGCGATTGCGGGCCTTCCCGGCCTCGTCGCCTACAAAATGCTGAACACGGCGGATTCAATGATCGGCCATCTGAATGACCGGCACCGCGATTTCGGCTGTTTCGCCGCCAAGCTCGACGATGCGGCAAACTGGATACCGGCGCGGCTGACGGGGCTCCTGATCTGCGCCGCTGCGGCGCTGCATGGCGGCTTGGCGCGGGGCAAAGCGGCGCTTGCCGTCATGCTGCGTGATGCGCGCCAGCACCGTTCGCCAAACGCAGGCTGGCCGGAAGCGGCAATGGCTGGCGCGCTTGCCCTGTCGCTTGGCGGGCCGCGCCAGTATGGGGATATCTTTGTCAACGAGCCGATGCTCAATGGCGCAGGCATCAGGAACGCTGGGCAGGCAGATATTTTCGCCGCTCTGTTGCATTTTTGGACCGCAATGCTGCTGTTAACATTAATTTCTGGATTTTTAGTATTACTTTGACGAAATTTTCATGAAGGCGTATTATGTTCGTGTGGGGCGTGGCCCAGCGTAGTATTGGAGTCTTCCATGTACAAGAAAATCGCTGCCGCGTTAATGGCAGCAAGTATATACTTCGGATTTCAAGCTCAGAGCATTGCTGGCGGATTGACCGCCCATGTTGATATCTCCTCACAGACTATGACAGTGCGCAACTATGGCCAGACCTATGTCTGGCGGGTTTCAACGGCTGGAAGCGGATATTCGACGCCGCGCGGCACATTTAAGCCGCAGCGTCTGGCGCGCATGCATTACTCCAAGAAGTATCACAATTCTCCGATGCCCTATTCGGTGTTTTTCCGAGGCGGCTATGCCATCCACGGAACCAATGCGGTCAAGCGCCTCGGCAGCCCGGCCTCGCATGGCTGCGTGCGGCTGCATCCGAGCAATGCTGCGTCGCTCTACTCGATGATACGTCAGGCGGGTGCGAGAAACACGCGCATCATCATCACGCAGTGAGACGCTCTCTGGTGAATTCCCCGGCTGGGAAATGTTGTCCAGCCGGTTCCGTATGATCCGCGCAGAAGATTTCAAAGTGGTGCTTGGCGAGATGCTCAAAGCCCTGTCGCACCACCAGCACACCATCACCTGACGCGAAAATGCGGCAATCGCTGTATCCTTCTACCGCCACATGCCGCGCTTTTGCGGCGTAGGTCGCCTCCTCAGTTGAAATGTCCGCCAGCGTGCGCACCAAGGCGGCGGTGTCAGCGACTGGGTGAAGGATGAGATCCAAAGATGCCGCGCCGATCAGGTCATCCACCATGACAGCGCGCGCAAGCGAAAGAAACTCTAGCCTTGAGCGGGTCTGGCTTCCGTGTCGGTCCGCGTAGGTGAGCGCAAGACGGCACGCGCCAAACGCATCCGGATGCGCGGAGGCGGCGCGGGTCAAAATGGCTTCGCCGTCACCAATAAAGACGCCCAGTGAACGAACGGCTGCGGACATTTCAATCAGCGCCTCAATGTCGCCCGAGAACCTGGCGGGTGACAGCACGCGGCCGATGGGGAGCATGGATTTCTCCTCGCGGCCCGATGCTTCAAGCACGATATCGCTTTCCCTGCATTCGCACCGCGCGCGCACCGGGCGGACAAACGCCACGGGAAGGCCCGTCTCCTCCGAACGCTGCGCCATGAAACAGATGCCATCGAGGATCGTGTCAAGATTCTGCACATGGAAATTGGCTGGAATCAATGCCAGCTGCCGAGAGTGGGGAGAACCCTCATTCATTAGCGCAGCCAGCACTGCGATACAGCCAGGATTGTCAGAGGCAGGAACAAAGACCACGCGCGGGCGGGGTTCGATGTCCGCGAGCTCCTCAATCACCGCGTCTGCCGCCGTATCGGGCGCGAACAAGATTGGTGTGGGAAATTCAGGGCGTCGGGACAGCGCTTGAAGAATGCGGTGAACCGGCGAAACCCCATCCGCGCCGCGCCGGAAAACAAACGGCCGTTCACGCGTCGACAGTGGCCAGAGAGCGGGAAGCGGATCGCTGGCGATGATTATGGGGACAGGAATTTGAGACCTTGCCGACGCGTCACTCATACATTTCCCTCGTTCCGATTTGTCCGCCTCTGGGGAACGATATAAATTTTTGGTTGAATATTATTCAACCAAAAATAACCTCTGTAGTTGCTTTCAATTGTGGCTTTCAGCGCTGCCAGCGCTTGTGGAACCACATCCATTGGCCGGGATATTCGCGCACCCAGGCCTCAACTATCTCGTTGAGCATCTGGCAGGATGCGGTGATGTCAATTTGACCATTCTGATTGCGGGGCAGTTCGATCTCCGGCTCAAGAACAAGCTTGAAACGGCCGCCGGGAAGCCGGATGCAGCGCGCTGGATGGATCGTCGCGTCAAATTGGCGCGCGAGCTTTGGCAGGAGCGGATTGGTGCCAACTGGCCTGCCAAAAAACTGCGTTGTTTCACCCTTGGTGAATTTCTGGTCAACAAGCATGCCGACAGAGCCGCCGCGCTCGAGCACATCCACCAAGGTCCAGACGGCGCCCGCTTTTGACGGAACGAGATGTCCCATCCGCGTTCGCCGGGCTTCGAGAACACGCTTGGCGATGTAGGGATTGTTCGGCGGGCGGAACATTGCCGTGACTTCAAGGTCAAAGGTTGCCGCACACAGCGGAAGAAGCTCGAAATTTCCGGTGTGCGCTGTGAAAAACAAATGCGGGCGCTTGGTCTCACGCACCTGTTTGAACAAATCCACCCCTTCGACTTCGATCAGCCCGGGCTTCTCCGCATCGGGATCAAAATCAAATATCTGGTCAAGGAACACATATTCCGCGACAAGCCGGGCCATATTGCCCCACATATCGAGGGCGATTTCGGTGATCTCACTTTCGGATTTCTCAGGAAAGGCATGACGCAGATTGTCAAGCGCGATGCGATGGCGCGGCGACAATGGACCGATTTTCCGCGAAGCCCAATCGGCAAAGTCCGTTGCCCGCTTTGGCGGCAGTTTTAACAGGAGCGCGAGCACGATGAAAGCCAGCTGCGCCACGAGCCAGTTTTCAATATGCCGGAATCTGCGCCACTGGCGGTAAAGAAAGAGCTTCATCCGGCGGTCTCAATCCATGCGCAGGATGATTTTGCCGAACACATCGCGGCCCTCCATCCGCTCCAGCGCATGGTGGATCGTCTCAAGCCCGGCCTCGGTGTCGATCACTGGCGAAACAAGTCCCGCCGCCATTTTCTGCATGGCGTTTGCCATGTTCTCCATGCGGCAGCCAAAGGAGCCGATCAGGCGCAGCTGCTGCTGGAACAGCATCATCAGGTTCATCTGCGTTGACGCGCCTGAGGTCGAGCCGCAGGTGACAAGCCGGCCGCCTCGCTTGAGACAGAGCATCGAGCCTGCCCATGTGTCCGCGCCAACATGTTCGAACACGACATCGACGCCCTTCTTTTTCGTCAGCTTGCGCACAATGCCCTCAAACCGGTCGTCGCGGTAATTGATCACATGGTCCGCGCCGAGCGCCTTGGCTTTCTCGATTTTTCCGTCAGAGCCGACGGTGGTGATGACAGTGCAGCCGATTTTTTTGGCCAGCTGTATCGCCGCCGTGCCAATGCCGGAACCGCCGGCGTGAATCAGAATGGTTTCTCCGGGTTCAAGCTTGGCATTGTCGAACAGCATGTGCTCGACCGTGCCGAATGTCACCGGCGCAACGGCTGCGCCGACATCTGAGACGCCGGGAGGAGCGGGAACCAAGAGCCGGGCGGGCAGGTTGACCAGCTCCTGCGCGAAACCGTCGAGATGAAAGCCGTGTACGCCGCCGACATTTTCGCATAGATTATCGCGCTTCTCACGGCATGGACGGCATAGGCCGCAGGTGCGGGCTCCATAGATGGAAACCAGCTGGCCGGGAACGAGGCCGCCAGTTCCCTGCCCCAGCGCTTCAACCACGCCCGACGCTTCCGCGCCGATCACCAGTGGCAGCTTGCGTTTGGAAAACGCCATGCCGCGCCAGCCCCAGACGTCGATATGGTTGAGCGCCACGACCTTGATGCGCAGCGTCACCTCGCCGGGGCCGGGCGGCGGCGGCGGCGCGATGTCAGTGACTTCCAGCCGCCGGTCTTCAATCAATTGCAGCGCGCGCATCGGCGGCGCCTCCTTATTTGTTGTTTTGTGAAGCGCCTTAAAGCGGCGCGGCAGACATGACAAGGCAGGTGTTCTGGCCGCCGAAGCCGAACGAATTGGACAACACAGTTTTTATCCGCGCCTTGCGACTTTGGTTGGGCACGACATCGAGCGGGATGGCGGGGTCCGGATTGTCATTGTTAATAGTGGGCGGGATCAAGCCATTGGCGATGGTCAGCAGCGAGAACACCGCCTCGACCGCCCCCGCCGCGGTCAGCGTATGCCCGACCATGCTCTTGTTCGACGAGACCGGGATGGTGTGGATGCGTTCGCCGAAAACCGAGGCGAGGGCGAGATATTCCATCTTGTCGTTTTCCGGCGTCGAGGTGCCATGGGCGTTGATATAGTCGATGGCGCCCGCCTCAATGCCCGCATCCGACAGCGCCGCCTGCACCGCGCCGATGGCGGGGGAGGCGTCGGGCTTGGAGCGGGTGCGGTGGAAGTCGTCGGCCTTTTCGCCACAGCCCTTAAGGATGCCCAATATCTTTGCGCCGCGCTTTGTCGCGCTCTCAAGCGATTCCATCACCAGCGCGGCCGAGCCTTCGGCCATGACAAAGCCGTCGCGGTCTTTGGAGAAGGGGCGGGCGGCTTTTTCGGGCGCGGCGTTCTGCGTGGACAGCGCGGACAGGAGCGAGAAGCGCACCAAAGCCTCGGCGGTCACAGAACCGTCCGTGCCGATGGACAATACCCGGTCCGCTTCGCCGCGCCGGATCGCTTCGACGCCAAGCTGAATCGCGGTCGCGCCCGAGGCGCAGGCGGTGGAGAGTGTGACGGGTAGCCCGCGCGCGCCGAATTTTTCCTGCAGATGGTCGGCGATGGAGCCGAACTGGCAATAGTCAAAATAGTCGGCATGTTCAGAAGCGCGGCAATTGGCAAGGAGATTCGCATAGCCGGACTCTGCGCCGCCGCCTTCCTTGTCCAGCGCAAACCGGTGCTGCCATTCCAGTTCCATCGGCGGCGCGGCGAGAAACAGCGGGCCGTCCAAATCTCCGGAAATACCCGCCTCTTCCAGCGCTTCCGCAGCCGAAGCTTCGGCCAGCGCATAGGAGAGAAGCGCCGCGCCATTGCCGCTTTCCGGCATGAAATCAACCGTGCCCGCGATCACTGTGCCGAAGCCGCCGGTGGGGAAGCGGTCAATGGCGTGGATGCCGGATTTGCCGCCGGTCAGCGCTTCCCAGTTCGCCTGCTTGCCTTTGCCCAGCGAGGTGATGATGCCCATGCCGGTGACGGCGACGACGGGGCGGCCGAGATGATCAGTGAATGATTGCGACATCGCTTTCCCCTCACGCTTTCGACACAAGGGCCGCGCCCTCGGAGCGGTGGAAGCCTGTGGTCAGGACCAGCGCCTTTGTCAGCGCGCCACTCATAACCTTCTCCATTGCGCCTGTTGAATTCAGCGGCGGGAGTGCCGCACCCTTGTGCACGGACATGGCCGCGAAGGCGAGCGCCAGCGGCATCTGCGCCTCCTTGAGGTGGCCGGTGGCGCTGGAAAAAGCGCGGATGGCGAGGTCTGGACGCTGTGCCAGCGCCGCGCGCTCCGACTCAGTCGCCGAATGCGCGCCGGAAGCGGCGGAGACGGCCACCTGCGCCTCTGATTTCGGGTCAACAGCAGAAATCAGCCGTTTGAGCGATCTTTCCAAGCGGTCTTCATTACGGCGCACTTGGTCTCCGTCAACGGCATCAAGCCTTGCGTAAATCCGCGCGCCGCGCGCCTCGGCATGACCGCGTGCCTCCAACACGAGGAATGCGCCGCCTGAACCGGAGATGACCCCGCCGCCCTGTCGGCCCCTGCGGTCCCAAACGGAAGACCATCCATCGCGCTGCAAATAGCCGCCCAGCTCGTAATTCAGCAAGCCGTCCTCATATTCGGTGTTCAGCGCGCCGCCAACGAGCATGTGCGTGCTCTGGCCCGAGTTGATCCGCGCATGCGCCGTCTTGAGCGCCGCGATCCCCGCGCCCTCCTCGCCCATGAAGGTGCGGGAAGAGCCGGTGACATTGTGTACGATGGAAATGTTGCCCGCGAGAAGATTTGAAAGCTGCGCCAAGAATAGGGTCGGGCGCAGCTCGGTGGTCAGCTTCTCATTGAGCATGGCGTCACGGTCATTGCGGGCGCGCGCACCTTGCATGATCAGATTGTCAACGGCGATGTCCCGCTCGCCGCCGGCCGCCGCGACGATCATGTCCATCGTTGAAACAAGCGCGGCGTTTTCCTTCATGCCGGCATCGGCGAGCGCAAGTCCTGCTGTGTAGGTTCCGATGCGCTGCCAGGTCTCCATTTGCCGCTGGTCGCCGCGCCGCGCGATCTGCAGGCTCCAGTCAACTTCCGGCAAGGGATGCACAGTGTATGGCGAAAACTTTTCGGTTTCCAAAACCGGATACGCGCCGGAGGTCAGCGCATTCCAATGCGCGTCAACGCCTTCTCCCAAACACGTGAGAAGCCCGATCCCGGTTATGACGACTGAATTGGCACTCATGAGCGGAGCCTGCAAATCAGGCTTGCTTGGCCGCGATCAGCTCATCGATCTTGCCACACAGATTTTTCAGCACGAAATATTCTTCAGTAGGGGCCTTGCCCTCGTTGACGTCCTGCGTCCACTTTTCCAACGGAATCTTGATGCCGAACGCCTTGTCGATGGCGAAGACGATGTCGAGAAAATCGAGGCTGTCAATGCCGAGGTCGTCGATCGTGTGGCTGTCCGGCGTGATGGTCTCGCGGTCGATCTCGCTTGTGTCAGCGATAATGTCGGCTACTTTGTCAAATGTTGACGCCACGGGTGAAACCTCGTCTGGAATGTGAAAATCTGCGTGGCCGGGCGGTGCCCGGCGTTCGGTTTGGCGCTCTCTAGCCGTTTTTGCCCAAATGCGAAAGCCTGATTGTCGCTGAATTCACCCTTGTGTTTTTGGCCGCATTCGCCGAAACCTGTTGACCTAAGCGCGCTTCCGCCGCGCTCCCCATTATTTTCCAGGAGCCCGACATGTCCAAATCGTTCAGCCATTTCTTGAAGGAAGCCAATTTGATCGGCGGCAGCTGGGTCGCGGCGGATGGGGGCAAAACTTTAGACGTGACCAATCCCGCAACTGGCAAGCTCTTGGGAACGGTGCCGAAATCGGGCGCGGCGGAGACAAAACGCGCCATCGAGGCGGCGCAGGCGGCGTTTGGGCCTTGGAGCAAACGCACCGCCAGCGACCGCTCCAAGCTGATGCGCAAGCTGCATGACGCGATGATGGACAATATCGATGCGCTGGCGGAGCTGCTGACGCTTGAGCAGGGCAAGTCGCTCGCGGAAGCCAAGGGCGAGATGATGTCCGGCGCGAGCTATGTGCTGTGGTTTGCCGAGGAGTGCCGCCGCGTCTATGGCGATGTGGTGCCCTCGCCCTGGGCGGACCGGCGCATTCTGGTCACCAAGGAGCCGGTCGGCGTCATCGCCGCGATCACGCCGTGGAATTTCCCGTCCTCCATGCTGGCGCGCAAGCTTGGTCCGGCGCTTGCCGCAGGCTGCACGGCAGTCGTGAAGCCGGCAAGCCAGACGCCCTATTCAGCGCTGGCCTGGGGCGTGCTCGCCGAAGAAGTGGGAATACCGGCGGGCGTCGTCAACATTCTGACCGGCTCCGCCACCGAGATCGGCGGCGAGATTACGCGCAATCCGCTGGTGCGCAAGATCACCTTCACCGGCTCGACGGAAGTCGGGAAAATCCTGATCCGCCAGGCGGCGGGCACGGTGAAGAAAGTCTCGATGGAACTCGGCGGCAACGCGCCGTTCATCGTGTTTGACGACGCCGACCTTGACCGGGTCATCCCCGGCGCGATGCTGTCAAAGTTCCGCAATTCAGGACAGACCTGTGTGTGCACCAACCGGTTTTATGTGCAGGCGAAGATTTACAACAAGTTCATCGAGCGCCTCACCGAAGCCACCAATGCGCTGAAGATTGGCCCGGGCATTGAGCCCGGCGTGCAGCAGGGGCCGATGATCGACATGAACGCGGTCGAAAAGGTCGAGGGCCTGATCGCCGACGCGGTGAAAAAGGGCGGCAGGATCACGACCGGCGGCAAGCGCCATGCGCTCGGCGGCACGTTCTTTGAGCCGACTGTCATCGCCGACGCCAAGCCGCGCATGCGCATGACCAAGGAGGAAATTTTCGGCCCGGTCTCGCCGGTGTACCGATTCAAGACCGAAGAGGAAGTCATTGAAATTGCGAACAATACTGAGTTCGGCCTTGCGGCCTATGTCTACACGTCCGACCTTGGCCGCGCGTTCCGCATGATGGAGGCGCTGAAATACGGGATGATCGGCATCAACGAGGGCCTGATCACCACGCCGGAAGCGCCGTTCGGCGGGCTGAAGGAATCCGGCCTTGGCAAAGAGGGCGGGCATCAGGGCATCGAGGACTATCTCGACACCAAATATGTGTGCCTGGGCGGGCTGGGGATGTAGCGGAGGTTTTAAATGGCCGAAGTCATGCTCGAAACCGCGTCAAAACTGGTGCAGGTGCTGGCGGTGGTCAGCGGCGTGGTGGTGAGCGTTCTGTCCTTTAACGGCGCGCGGCTGAAAGAAGCCGAGGCGCGGGAAAAGGAAACCGTGACCCGGCGGATTGAGGCGGCCAGACCCTTTGTCGAGCTGCGCCAAAAGCTGTATCGGGAGACTTTGGAAAACGCCGCCATTCTGGCCAATGCGGACATTCACAGCGCTGATGAGGTGGCGAAAGCGCGCAAGCGCTTTCGCAATCTTTATGTTGCCGAGCTTTCCATGGTGGAGATCGCCAAAGTGGAGGGGGCAATGGTGCAGCTGGTAAAGACGCTCGACCCGGACTTGGTCAAAATGAGCGCGCAGCAGCAGGCGGCGCTCGCTTTGGCGCACACGATCGGCGCGTCGTTTGTTGAAAACGCCGACGCAAACAAATAGGTCCGCGAGCGCCCGGGATTACAGACGCGCACAGGAGCACTTCATGGACATTTTTGGGCATATGCCGGACGGCGAGCCGGTGGGGGCGGTGGAGATTTCTGGCGGTGGTCTGAAGGCGACCATACTCTCCTACGGCTCGCTGCTGCATGATCTTCGGCTCAAGGGCCATGACGCGCCGCTTGTGCTTGGTTATGGCGACCTCAAAGATCATTTCCCGCCGTCGCCCTATCTGGGCGCAAACTGCGGCCGCTCCATTAACCGGATCCGTGGCGGCGCGCTGATGATTGACGGCAAGGCTTATCAGCTCGACCGCAATTATCTGGGCAAACACAATCTGCATGGCGGCGCCCAAGGCATCAGCGCGCGGAACTGGAAATTTGTCGCCGTCTCGAAGGACGAGGCGGTGCTCGAGGTGCGCTGCCCGCACGGCAATATGGGATTTCCGGGCAATCTCGATGTGCGCGCCACCTACCGGCTGACGGGAAAGGGCGTGATATCAGTGACGTTGGAGGCGGTGACCGACGCACCGACCGTGTGCAACCTCTCGCACCATTCCTATTTCAATCTCAATGACGGCGGGCGCACCTCCATTTTGGACCATGCGCTGCAAATCAACGCCGGCGCTTATCTGCCGGTGGACGGCGAGCTGATTCCTGACGGACGCGTGCTGCGGGTTGAAGGCACTGAGTTTGATTTCCGCCAGATGCGGACGATCAGGCGCGATCATGCGGGAAAGCAGATCGGCCATGATTTGAACTATTGCGTCAGCGCCGCGCGCGGGGCGCTGCGGAACGTGGCCAGCGCGCGCTCCGCGGTCTCCGGCGTTTCAATGGAATGCTGGAGCGGCGAGCCGGGGGTTCAGCTCTATGCCGGGGCCGGCATGGCGCGGCCGGCGCGCTCGCCGCTGGGTTTCGCCTATGAGGCATATGCCGGGTTCTGTCTTGAGGCGCAGGTCTGGCCAGGCTTTGCCGAATATCCCTACTTTCCGCAGGCGCTCCTGCGTCCGGGGGAGACCAGCGTTCAGGTCACAGAATATCGGTTTTCGAAGTGAAATCGCGCGGCGATATACTCTAAGTTGTTGAAAGGCTTCACTTTCTTTTGAATATTCCGGCTTTGTATTTGCATTAGGTAAAATTTTACCTAGTGTGCGCGCAAAACCGGGCGTATGATCGGCGCGTCGGAACAAATGACACCCGGTGAAAGCCAGCCGGGCGGGAATGCGGGGGCCTTGCAATTGGACGAGAGAGCAATGCGGCGCGCCGCGGCGGCCAAGATGCCGGCGGCGGAATCGGGCGAGGATATCCGCAAAGAGCTGGAGGAGCTCACCGAGCTTTACCGCTTCCGCTATTTCGCGCTTGCCACGGTGCCAAGCGACGGCGGGCGCTTGTTCACCGACGATGTGCTGTTCTCCTCCTGGCCGGCCGAGCTGATCCACCAGTTTGACGAACTGAATCTCGCGGGCGGCATTATCGACTATGTGATGCATTCGACCATGCCGCTGCAGCTTGACCTTGACGAATTCGCCAAAGTCGTGCCGCCGGAAATCGCCGAACAGACGCAGCAGCTGCTTGGCAGCTACGGTATTTCGCGCTCGGTGATTTTCCCGGTGCATAACAAGGACGGGTCGAAAGCCAAGGTGACGTTTGAAGGCAACCGCGACTTTGTCGACGAACATGATGTGGCGACGCTGCATCTGCGCTCGATCAGTCTTTTCAGCCGCTATGTCGACATGGTGAACCGCAAGCCGGAAGAAAAACACGTGCGGTTCCTCACCGTGCGCGAGCGCGAATGCCTGAAATGGATCGCCGGCGGCAAGACCAGCGTCGAGGTCGCAGAGATGATGAACCTGTCCGAGCACACCGTCACCCACTACCTCACCAACGCCGCCAACAAGCTCAACGCGGCGAACCGGGTGCACGCGGTGGCGATCGCGATGCGGCTGAAATTGCTGGATTGAATCAAGGCAAGCCGCCGCCAGGGCGGTGACGGAGAAATTCGGCCGCATTGACGTGTTGGTCAACAATGCCGCGAGCTTTTACGCCGGCTATTTCGAAGAGCTGTCGCCGCAGCAGATGGATTTGCAGATCGCAACCAGCCTGACCGGCCCGATGAACGTCACCCGCGCCCTGCTGCCGCTGATGCGCCAGCAGCGCTCCGGCAAAATCATCTCGATCTCGTCCACCGCCGGCCTCACCGGCTATGAATATTGCTCGGCCTACTCAGCCTCAAAATTCGACCTCGACGGATGGATGGAAGCGCTGCAGGCGGAGGTCGCGCCCTTCGGCATCGAGACCATGATCGTCAATCCGGGCTTCTTCCGCACCGAACTTCTCACCGAAGCGTCCACCCAATATGCGGCGACAACAATCGCCGACTATGCCGAGCGCAATGCGCAGCAGCACGCCTTCTGGAAATCCCAGAACGGCATCCAGTCCGGCGACCCGGCGAAACTTGCCCAAGCCCTGTTGAAACTCGCCAGCGAAGAAAAACTGCCCAGCCGCTTCATCGCCGGCGCCGACGCCATCGCCTCCGCCGAACAGAAGATCGCCGCGCTGCAGGAGCAGATCAACGCTTGGCGCGGGCTATCGTCGTCGCTGGGGTTTGAGGGGTGAGGGCGGGTTGAGATTTCAAAGCGCGGGTTGCCTGTGCGGCCGGCGCAAGATCTGGAGCCGGCCATGCGACGGCTGCTGCTGGATTGAGGGCGGCGGGCGGGGCAGTGCAGCCCTGCTTCGCTCCTTCGGAGCTTCGCAGGATTGGGCTTTATTCTGCGCCGACTATTTGAACTTGCAGTACGTAACTCCCCATCCTGCGAAGCTCCGAAGGAGCGAAGCAGGACAAGCCTACCCCTCTCTGTTTTGCCCACTTCAGCCCTGGGTGCTCATGACCAGCGTGCATTCCGCGCCTTTTCCCATCCGCAAATGTCTCGGGGCCTTCTTGAAACCCTTGTCCATAGACGGATGAAGAAAAATGGGTATGAAGACCTGCCGCAGTAGGGAGATTGCGGTGGTTGGCAAAGGGGAATGTGAGAGTTGTCCAATTACAAATAGTGCTTGAAATAGTTGATTTATCGTTTGTTGCGAAAAAGATGACATGCTAAAAATTCAAGCAATGAGTTCCTTCTCCTGGGACGGAAAAACACCCATCTTCGTCAACCTCAAATTGTTTTCGAATATGATCTTTCGTTTTTTGTATTTGTTCATCGAATTTTCTAATGGTTGTTTCTAAATCTTTAACTACAGATTTTGCTTCTTCCTTTTGCAACGCGCTTGTCAAAGAGCTACTTAATACTTTATATTCTAAATGCGTGATTTCTGCTTGATAAAAAACTTTCAAGTTAGAAATTTGCCGTTCAAATTCTTTAGTTGTTTTATTAATTTTCTCCACATTATTTGAAATATTTAGCTTTAACTCACTATTTTCTTGGAAAAGCAAACTGTTTACACTTTTGATTTCTTTTTTTTCGGCCTCGAATTTTCCGATTTCTTGTTGTAGTTCAAACTTTTTATTTTCCAATTTTGTAAGTTGAACGTTGAACCAGCCAGTTACATAACCCACAAAAATGCTCAAAGCCGCTGCAATCAAGGGTGTTACGAAGGACGGCTTCAGCCAAAGTGGGCGAGCGAGCTCTGCGATTTCGAGCTCAAGTTTCCTGACTTGGTGAGATTCCAGTTCACTCATTTCATTGCTATCCTGCGTAGCATAACTGTCACATTTCCGCACTTTTGGCCAGAAAAGCAAGAGAGATGGCGCACCGATGGCGCACGCGCTTTCATAGCTAGATTCGACCGAAACCAAGAATGCCTTACTTGCCGACGATTCTAATTGTCGGTCGGTTCACCGTCAGCCTCAGCCCCAGCGAATCCATCACCTTCATGACCGTCGCAAATTCCGGGTTTCCCTCCTGGCTCAGCGCCCGGTAAAGCGCCGCGCGCGCGAGGCCGGTGGTCTTGGCGACCTGGCTCATGCCGCGCGCGCGGGCGATGTGGCCGAGAAGATCGACGGCGCGTTTCGGGTCGCCCGAGGCGAGGGCGGCGTTGATGCCGGCCTCCAGCGCCGCGTCTGAAAAGGCAATCTCCTTCGCGCCCGGGGCGGCGGGGTCAAGCGCGAGGCTGGGCTGTGATTGCGGAGCGGGCTGCCATTCTTCGTCGGCCGCGCGCTTTCTGAGGTCCGCGCGCAGGGACGGCGCGCATTTGGCGAGAAAGCTGTCCCAGTCGGCGGGGGACTTGAACAGGTCCGTCGTCTTGGCGGGGACATTGATCAGCAAGGCCTTCTTACCGGCGCGCACAAGGCGCAGGACGTTGAGCGCCGTGCCGGGGCTCACCCCATCCCAGATCATCAGCCCGAATTCCGCCTCGCGCGCCATTTCGCGGTCTTTGGCGGCGTAGAACTGAAAGCCGCTTGCGCCCTTTGGCGCGTCGATATGCCGGGCCGTCCATGCGCCAATATTGTTGCGGCAGTCGGGCCCGGTGCAGAAGACGGTGACCTGTTTATAGCCCTTATCCGCCAGATGTTTTTGAACCGCTTTGTCCGCCCCGTTTGCGTCGCCGACGAGAACCGGCAGCCGGTTTTCGACCACATTGTCCAGCCGCTCCAAGGCGGCGGCGGGCAGTTTCGAAACATGGCGCGAGCCGCCGATAAAGACCGCGTTCACTGGTTGCTCCTCGTTCTGGTGATTGTCAGCGCCCGCACGCTTGCCGCCTTGCCCGCGCCCAGCAGAAGTTCAGTGATGGCTCTTTCGAGGAATAGTCGAGATTGCCTTGCACTATCCAATGCATTGCGGCGAAGCAATTGCGAAGCACCGAAGCTGTTGTCTTTCCTATTCAATCTTTGGAAAAGGTTCATAATATTTCAGATCGCCGCTGGTGATATCGATGTAAGGTGTGCCTGCGACCGGTACCTTGAAGTCGCCGTGCGCCGCTTTGGCCGCGATGTCGTAGGCGTAGTATAGAGGTATGGCCAAGGCCGCCATGAAAAAAGCTGCCATGCAAATCGTTACTAGCAAATGACGGCCCTCATAGACCGCATGTAACCAATGTGCGAGACTTATAATTGCCAACACATAGTAAAGCACAAGCGCGACGCCACTGTGTTGTATCAGAAAACTCAAGTCGAGCGACATGTGAGCATAACGCTCAACTGCATGCAGGGCACCCTCGAAGGTCACGTATACGCCGAAGAAGGGAGGAAGAATGTTCAGAACTGATACCTGCTTTCTCGGCTTTTCTTGAAAAAGATGCGCCATCCAAGCCTCCCTGTGTTATTGTGGTGCCGGGCGTTCTTTAGTCTGCCGCGCACGATTCTTCATAGCACGGCCAGCACTAAGTTGTTAGTTTCGGCGCCCCCGGTAAACTTCTCGAACGGTGACGAGTAAGCTAGCTTGTGTCTGCAATTGCGAGTTCGAACATAAATTTCAAGTCTTTGAAGTTCCCCATCATTTGCGCTAGCCTTCGGCAAAACCAGAATCTGCGGGGGAAGCGCATGCACACCAACCTCAACGAACTCGACTCCCGCCGCGCCCAGGCCCGCCTCGGCGGGGGCCAATCCCGCATTGACGCGCAGCATGCGCGGGGCAAGCTCACGGCGCGGGAGCGGGTCGAGCTTCTGCTCGATGAGGGCTCGTTCGAGGAATATGACATGTTCGTCACGCACCGGGCGGTGGATTTCGGCATGGCGGAGACGAAGGTGCCGGGCGATGGGGTGGTGATCGGCTGGGGCACGGTGAACGGGCGGATGGTCTATGTGTTCAGCCAGGATTTCACTGTGTTTGGCGGCTCGCTGTCGGAGACGCATGCCGCCAAGATCTGCAAGATCATGGACATGGCGATGAAGAACGGCGCGCCGGTGATTGGCATTAATGATTCCGGCGGCGCGCGGATTCAGGAGGGGGTGGCTTCGCTCGGCGGCTATGCGGATGTGTTCCAGAAGAATGTGCTGGCGTCCGGCGTCGTGCCGCAGATTTCGATGATTATGGGGCCGTGCGCGGGCGGGGCGGTCTATTCGCCGGCCATGACTGATTTCATCTTCATGGTGCGGGACACGAGCTATATGTTCGTCACCGGGCCGGACGTGGTGAAGACCGTGACCAATGAAATCGTCACCGCCGAGGAGCTGGGCGGGGCGAAGACGCACACGGCGAAAAGCTCGGTGGCGGACGGGGCGTTTGACAATGATGTCGAGGCCTTGGCGGCGCTCAGGCGGCTGATCGATTTCCTGCCGCTCAACAACCGCGAAAAGCCGCCGGTGCGCCCGTTCTTCGATGATCCGGCGCGGGTGGATGTGGCGCTCGACACGCTCATTCCAGAAAATCCGAACAAGCCCTATGACATGCATGAGCTGATCGGCAAAATCGCCGATGAGGGCGATCATTTCGAAATCCAGCGTGATTTTGCCAGGAACATCATCACGACTTTCATCCGCATCGAAGGCTCCACCGTCGGCGTTGTCGCCAACCAGCCGACGGTTCTGGCCGGGTGTCTCGACATTAACGCCTCGCGCAAGGCCGCCCGCTTCGTGCGCTTCTGCGATGCGTTCAACATCCCGATCCTGACGCTGGTTGATGTGCCGGGCTTCCTGCCGGGAACATCACAGGAGTTCGGCGGCATCATCAAGCACGGGGCGAAGCTCCTGTACGCGTTCGCCGAGGCGACGGTGCCCAAGGTGACGCTGATCACGCGCAAGGCGTACGGCGGCGCCTACGACGTCATGTCGAGCAAGCACATCCGGGCGGACTTCAACTTCGCGTGGCCGACCGCGGAGATCGCCGTGATGGGGCCCGAAGGCGCCGTCAACATCGTGTACAAGCGCGAGCTCGAGAAGGC
>JANMMM010000311.1:0-15519 GCA_031373225.1 Phyllobacteriaceae bacterium
TTCGGTTACCCAAGGCGGGCGGAGTCCCTCAGCCATGTCCCTCCTGGCCTTCGCGCGCTGGAAACAGCGCCCCAAGCGCCAGCCCGGGCAAAAAGCCGTGACAGGGCGTGTGGCGAGCCACACCCAGTACAGGTTAGTTCCATTCGGCAGGACCACACGCCCTGGACTTCTCTTCAATGATCAGACCGGAAACGGGGCGTGATAATGGAGACGCTTGGCCTTCGGATTCGCGGGCGCGGAAAATTTGGTAGCGAGAGAGGGATTTGAACCCCCGACCTAAGGATTATGATTCCTCCGCTCTAACCAACTGAGCTACCTCGCCACACACGGGACCAAAGGCCCGGTGAAGTGCGGCGGATATAGTGTGGCGGGCCGAGCGCTGTCAAGGGAGAAGCGGGCCTCTTCAAGCGTCTGGAAACTGTGGGCGCGCCGCCGCAAAGCTTGTTTGTCGCCAGCCGAGAGTTTAAGCAATGAGTTCCGCGTTTTTAGCATCAGGCAGATTGAATGGTTCCGCGCATAGCAGTGTTGGGGTGTGGCTATTGGGGGTCCAATCATGTGCGCACATTGAAATCGCTGGGCGCGCTGCATGCCGTGTCGGACCGCAACGAAGCCAAGGCGCAAGGCTACGCGAAGGACTTTGACTGTCTGGCGCTCGGTGTGGACGAGGTGTTTGGCCATCCCGATATCGACGCGCTGGTGCTGGCGCTGCCGCCGCAGTTTCATAGCGAGTATGCGATCCGTGCGATGGAGAACGGCAAGGACGTTCTGGTCGAAAAGCCGATCGCGCTGACCGTTCCGGACGCCGAGCTTGCGGTGGCGAAGGCAAAAGAGACCAAGCGCGTATTCATGGTCGGGCATGTGCTGCGCTTTCATCCGGCGTTTGAAAAGCTCTTGGCGCTGATTGCAGCGGGCGAGCTCGGCGAGGTCAAATATATCCATTCGCACCGGCTGGGGCTCGGCAAGTTTCACACCGAGAATGACGCGCTGTGGGATTTGGCGCCGCATGACCTGTCGATGATCCTGGCCATCACCGGCGAAGAGCCGGCGGAAGTGCACGGCGAAGGGGCGGCGCTGCTCGACCATTTGTCGGATTTCGCCCATCTGCATATGAAATTTCCAAGCGGCATCCGCAGCCATCTCTTCGCCTCCCGCCTCAACCCCTACCGCGAGCGGCGGCTGACTGTGGTCGGGACCAAGGCGATGGCGGTGTTTGATGATGGCGAGCGCTGGGACAGGAAGCTCGCCGTCTACCGCCACGCCGTCTGGCAGGACAGCGGGCAATGGGCTTTCACCGCCAATGAGCCGACCTATGTGCATGTCAGCGAGGCCCCGCCGCTAACGCGCGAATGCGAGCATTTCATCCGCTGCATCGAGACCCGCGGCGAGCCGCGCACCAATGGCGAAGAAGCGATCCGGGTGCTGCGGATATTGACGGCTGGCACTGTGACGCATGATTGAAAGGCAATCACTCCGCGTTACATTGTGACGCAGGCTTTGATAGGCTCGACACTGGCGCGCCCCTGGAATCAGGGCTAATGGCGCGGCGCAAGACCGGAATAACCGGCTGAGATATTTTGGGGTTATGATGCAGTTTATCGATCTTGGGGCGCAGCGGGCGCGGATCAGCGGCAGGATTGACGCGGCCGTGAGCAAGGTCATTGCTGACGGTCGGTATATATTGGGCCCGGAAGTCGCGGAGTTTGAAAAGCGCTTGGGCGAGTATGTTGGCGTTGAGCATGTTGTCGCCTGCGCCAATGGCACGGATGCGCTGCTGATACCGTTGAAGGCCTTTGATATCGGTCTCGGCGACGCGGTTTTCTGCCCGAGTTTCACCTTTGCGGCGACGGCGGAAGTCGTGGCGCTGACCGGGGCCGAGCCGGTGTTTGTCGATATTGATCCGGACACATACAATTTGAACTGCGGGCAGCTTGAGGCGGCAATTGACGCGGTGAAAGCAGAGGGGAGGCTGACGCCCAAGGCCATCATTCCCGTCGATCTGTTCGGACTTTCTGCTGACTATGATTCAATCATGAAGATTGCGGCCAAGCATGATCTGCTTGTCGTCGAAGACGCGGCGCAGAGCATGGGCGGGCGGCATGGCAACAAAATGTGCGGCGCGTTCGGCCATGTGGCGGGAACCTCGTTTTATCCGGCAAAGCCGCTGGGCTGCTATGGCGACGGCGGCGCGATGTTCACCAATGATTCAGCGCTCGCCGAGAAGCTGCGCTCCTACGCCTTTCACGGCAAGGGCGCGCATCAGTATGACAATGTTCATGTCGGCATCAATTCGCGGCTCGACACGATCCAGGCGGCGATCCTCATCGAAAAACTCGCCATCCTGCCGGACGAGATGGAAGCAAGGCAGCGCGTGGCGGCGCGCTACAATGCGGGCCTCGCGCCATTCGTGAAAGTGCCGGAAATTCCGATTGGCTCGCGCTCCGCCTGGGCGCAGTATGCGATTGAATCGTCGGACAGGGACGGGCTTAAGGCGCTACTTCAGGCAAACGGCATTCCGTCGGTGATCTATTATGTGAAGCCGCTCCACCAGCAGGTCGCATATTCAAGTTTCCCCCTCGCGCCGGGCGGGCTTACTGTGTCGGAGAGCCTGCCGGAGCGGATACTGTGTCTGCCGATGCATCCGTATCTGACGGATGAGGATATTGACCGGATCATTGGCGTGGTGGCGGAGTTTCACGCCAAGGCCGAGCCGAAGCGGGCTCTGGGGTAGCTACTCCGCCGCCGCCAGCCTTGTCAGCATCGCCTCCGCCTCCGGCGCGCGCTCGGACCTTGCAATCGTGCCGCCGCCGAGCACGCGGGCTTCGTTGCCTTCATCCGAATAGAGCACACAGGCCTGGCCCGGCGCGATGCCGCTTTCGCCGTCGATGAGCTCGACGGAGGTGACGCCGTTCGTATGAAACAAGATGGCGGGTTTGGGGGGGCGGGTGGAGCGGACTTTGGCGAAGACTTCCAGACCGCTGGCCGGGATATCTTCCAGAGCGCCGTCGCCGAGCCAGTTCATGGCGCGCAGCACGACCTTGTGCGTCTCCAGCGCCTCGCGCGGGCCGACGACGACGCGGGCGTGGGCCGGATCGAGATGCAAAACGTACAGCGGCTCGGCGGCGGCGATGCCGATGCCGCGGCGCTGGCCGATCGTGTAATGGAAAATCCCGTCATGGCGGCCGAGCACGCGGCCGTCCATGTGCACAATGTCGCCGCTTTCGGCCGCTTCAGGGCGCAGTTTTGCGATCACGTCGGAATATTTGCCCTGCGGCACAAAGCATATGTCCTGGCTGTCCTGCTTGTCGGCGACGATCAGCCCCATCTCCTCGGCGATCCTGCGCACATCAGGCTTGTCCATGCCGCCGAGCGGAAAGCGCAGGTAATCGATCTGCTCCTGTGTGGTGGCGAAGAGGAAATAGCTCTGGTCGCGGTTCGCATCGACGGGGCGCATCAGGATGCGATGCGCGCCGTTCTGACGGGAGCGGATGTAATGGCCGGTGGCCAGAGCATCCGCGCCAAGATTGCGGGCGGTTTCAAGCAAGTCGGCGAACTTGACCGTCTGGTTGCAGGTGACGCAGGGGATCGGCGTTTCGCCCTTGGCATAGGCTTCCGCGAACGGATCGATGACGGCCTGGCGGAACCGGTCCTCGTAATTGAGCACATAGTGCGGAATGCCGAGCGTCTCGGCGACGCGGCGTGCATCGTCAATGTCCTGGCCGGCGCAGCAGGAGCCGGCGCGGTGCGTGGCGGCGCCATGATCGTAGAGCTGCAAAGTCACGCCGACGACATCATAGCCTTCGCGCTTGAGAATGGCTGCGACAACCGAAGAGTCGACGCCGCCTGACATGGCGACCACGACGCGGGTTTCTTCCGGGCGCTTTGGAAGATCAAGTGAGTTCATTCGTTCCTGCCGGCGGGTTCAAGGCCCTGCTTTGAGATCATTGGGGGTCATATAAGGGATTTTCACATGAAAAGCCAAGGGCTTGAGGGCAAAATCCGCGCTTTAGCTCTTTGTTAAAGCTGTTGGAGTAGCTTTTGCGAAGTTGGGTCTTTGAGTGTGTTGAGTAGTGAGTACAATGACCGAGTTGATAAGACCGCGCGTCAAATATGTGATCGGGCCGGACGGAAGTCCCCTGACAATCGCCGATCTGCCGCCGGGCAACACGCGCCGCTGGGTTATCCGGCGCAAAGCCGAGGTCGTCGCCGCCGTGCGCGGCGGGCTGCTCAGCCTCGAGGAAGCCTGCAACCGCTATACGCTCACTGTTGACGAATTCCTGTCCTGGCAGGCCTCGATCGAGGAGCATGGGCTGGCAGGGCTGCGCACGACGCGGATTCAGCAGTATAGGCATTGAGCTCCGGCTTTGCGGTTTGAAAAACGGTCCGCAAAGGGCCGTTTTTTTGTTTCTGGCGCTCAGGTCAGCTCCGCCGGAAATCCCGGCGCGCGAAGTTCTGTTCCGACGGCGTCCTCCAGGAGCTTCACCACCTGCGGCGACCAGGCGCTGCCGCCATAGGCGGATTTAGCGCGGATGAAAGTCTGGTGGGTCATTGACGCCAGGTCCAGCGGCACGCCGAAGTCGCGGCCGAAGCCGAGGGCGAAGCCGAGATCTTTGCAGGCAAGGTCCATGGTGAAATTTATGTTGTAGCTGCCGTTGAGAATGAGCTGGCCTTCGGTCTCGTGCACGAAGCTCGTGCCGGACGAGGCCTTGATGACCTCCCACGCCTGCGCCAGATCGAGGCCGCCCTTTTTCGCCAGCATCAGCGCCTCGCCGTCAGCGACGAGATGGATGAAGGCGAGCATGTTGGTGATGACCTTGATGATGGAGGCCTTGCCCAATTCGCCGACATGGAAAATCTTGCCGCCCATCGCCTCAAAGGCAGGCCGGTGCTTGTCAAATACCTCCTTCTCGCCGCCAATAATCACCGTGATCGCGCCGGAGGCCGCAAGATGCACACCGCCGGTCACAGGCGCTTCGAGCACGTCAATGGCCTTGGCTTTGGCGAGCGCCGCCATCTTTTCAATCTCAGCCTGGTCATTGGTGCTCATCTCGATCCATGTGGAGCCGGGCTTCAGCCCCGAAAGCACGCCGCGCGGGCCCGCCAGCACCTTCATTGAAACAGACGGCGAAGGGAGGCAGGTGATGACGGCGTCGGACTGCTCCGCCACAGACTGCGGATCTTCCGCCCACTTTGCGCCCGCCGCCAAAAGCGGCGCGGCGGCGTCTTTTTTCAAGTCGGTGATGGTGACCTGAAATCCGCTTTTGACGAGCGAGGCGGCGAGCTTGGCGCCGAGATTGCCGAGGCCGATGAATCCGTAGCGCATATGCTTCTGTCTCCGTGGGGCGGATGGGGATTTGGCATGGAACGGGGCAGGGTTCAAACTAAAGCTTGCGCCAGAAATGCGCCGTGCCAAAACCCGCGCGGCGAGACCGCCGCGCGCTTAACTTTGCAAATCTGCGATAATCTCAAGAGGTGTCGGGCCGCTCCCACTTGCGCCAAGCCTCACTGGCAAAATAATGCATGTCGGATATAATATTGTCGATCTCGCGCTTGTCGCTTCGGTGATAGCCCGGCGCAAAGCCGGGACGGAAGGGCGACAGGCGGCCGGGTTTCCACTTTTCAGCCTTGCGCGCCAGTTCGCCCCGCGCCTTCCAGCGCGCCAGCCGCAGCGCCTGGCGCGGCAGGTCCTCAAGCGCGGATTTCAGCGCCCGGATGCGGCCCACCAGCGAAGATGTGTCGACTATGTCGTCGTGGGACGGAAAAGGCACGGGTTCGGCAAACACCGGATCGGAGAAGCCGGGAACGGAGATGCGCGGAAACGACGGCACCTTGCCCCAATCCTTTCCCCACTCCTCCGCCCATCCAAACCCCTCCGGCGAAAAGCGCTTCAACGGGTCGATGAGCTGAAAGGCTGGAATGCGCTCGTGCTCCGTACCTTTTTCTAACGCAAGTTTGAGCTTCTGACCGAGACCCGCCGGAAAGGCGCGCGAGACGCCTAGCCTCAGCGTCACGATGATCCCGCGCGCGGCCATGACGATGAGACGGCGCGCGGCGGATTCGGCGGGGCGCAGCAGTAGGAGAAACGCGCGGTGGAAATGCCGCGGCATCTCGCCCTGACGCCTCGGGTCAAAGCCCAGCACGGCGAGCAGCGGCGCGATGGCGGCGATGATGCGCTCGCAGCTGGCCTCTACGATCTCGTTCCAGTCCATAACGTTCCTTCCGGTTCCAAGATCGGGGACAGTTTACTTGGCCTTCTGCGTCCGCTGCAAAATGGGCAGCAATGAAACTGGCAAAGTAAACTGTCCCCGATCTGACGCGGCATTATGCGGCGGGTTTGGGGATGGGGGATAGAATTTTTGAAGAAAATGATAAGGTGTTGAAAAATATGATGAAATATGGGCTCTGGCCTTGGATTTTCCCCCGGGGCAACAGCAGCGCCGCACGGGAGCCGAAACATCGGCGCCGAACGGACGGATCAGGGGCGTCTCGCGTCAAGAGAACATTGTTTATCATCACCGCGCCTGCTTCCGCATCCGGTCATTGAAATTTCAGGGAAGTCCAGGGCGTGCAGTCCTGCCGATTGGAGCTAACCTGTTCTGGGTGTGGCTCGCCACACGCCCTGTCACGGCTTTTTGCCCGGGCTGGCGCATGGGGCTCTTCTTTCGAAGCGCGCGAAGGCCAGGAGGGACATGGCTGAGGGACTCCGCCCGCCTTGGACACCGCTGTCCAAGACCGCCATAGGCCGCCCGCTCTCCCGAATGCCGGTGATCATCCGGTCCCATGAGAGCAGCGGGGGCAAGTATGATGGAAGAATTGCGATGGGGGATGGAAAATGTTCCACAATTCGTTTAAAACATTGATATAGAACGAAACAATTTTTCGGTTTGAGAATTTCTTTCCCTCGCTTTTGACTCTCCCTCACCTGTCTTGCTGCGCAAGACTGTCCTCTCCCCGCGGGGGAGAGGCGAAGAAGCGCCGCACTTTCCCCTCTCCCCCGCGGGGAGAGGACAGCTTCGCGCAGCGAAGCAGGTGAGGGAAAGTCAAAGAACGCCCGCCGCCCTCCGGGCGAATTTGCAGAACTTGACGCACACTACCCTCCAAATCCTGCGAAGCTCCCTCTTGGGAGCGAAGCAGGACAGGCCCGCCCCAATGGGAGTCTCCGCATCCTGCGGACCCCGCCTCACAAATCCAACGCCGCCTGTCCCGCCTGCTTTTCCTTCGGCGCTTTCTTAAAGGCCGTCGTGTCGATCACCGGCAGGCGCGGGACTTCGCGGAAATTGAGAATGCCTTCGATGGTTAAAATCTGGATGCGCGGAATGCGGCCGTGGTCGGTTTCGGCGAAGCCCGCGCTTGCGGCTTCGGCGATCATCGGCTTGGTCGGCGGCTCGAGCGTGACGAACAGGCCGACCAGCGCCTTTTCGCGCTCGATGACGCTTTTCAGCTTGTGGATTTGATCGACCGAAACGCCGCCGCCCTTGACCTCGATGATCGCCTTGTCGGTCTGGCTCTTGGCCGTGCGCAGGTAGACGATGCCGTCAATGCCGGTGTCCGCGCCCTTCCTGCCGCCGCGGAACGGCTGGGCGTCGGGGATCAGCGTGATCGCCCATTTTTCGAATTCGTGCTTGTCGCGCAGCGCAAGGTCGCGCGCCGCGCCAATGTCTTTCGGCACGCCGATGGTCTGAAAATCCGCATCCTTGCCGAAGGCGTCGCGCAGCCGCCGCTCGATCAGCGAAATGGCCAGATGCGTCACGTCAATGCCGATCCAGCGCCGCCCGAGCTTCTGCGCCGCATGCACCGTCGTGCCGCAGCCGCAGAACGGGTCCAGCACCACATCGCCGGGGTTGGACGAGGCCGACAGGATGCGCTCCAACAGGGCGACGGGCTTTTGAGTGGGATAGCCGAGGCGTTCCTGCGCTTGGGCGCCAATCGGAGGAATGTCATTCCAAATGTCGCCAAGGGACATGCCGTCAAGATCGGAGACGAACCACTTGAGACGCGGCGTCGAGCCATGGGGAGGCCAAGCAATCCTTCCTGCTTTGTCAAGCGCTTCTAACTTTTCCTGCACTGTTCCTGCCTGAATGCCTTCGGAAGCGACAATTTTGCCCGGAAGCGCCCAATGCCTGCCCACTTCAGTTGGATTGACGCCGCGCCAAGGCAAGCCACTTTCACCGTTGCGCGTCCCAGCACCGGTCAAGCTGATTGCTTGAAATCGTTCCTTTCGCTGCTCATCGAACTGCCGGAAGTGTTTTTCGACATATGCGCTTTCATGGTCAATCCGCACATCCGACCAGACGTGACCGCCATTCTTGGCGTAGTAAAGAATAACATCGTGTATCGGCCCATAGCGCTGCGAAGAACTATGGGCAAATGTCCGCTTCCAGATTATTTCGTTGAGAAATGTCTCCTTCCCAAACACGGCATCCAGCAGCAGCTTCAGATAATGGCTCGCTGTTGGGTCGCAGTGGAGATAGAGGCTGCCGGTGGGCTTCAACACGCGGTGCAGTTCAATCAGGCGGATGGCCATCATGGAAAGATACGCCATCATGTCGTTTTCGCCGAGAAAGCCGCGCATCGCCTCCAGCATCCGCGCCGCATCGGTGTTCTTGCCGTGCAGCACCTCCCAATAGGCGTTTTCGGCGCTTTCCGTCCAATGCCAGGTGTCGTCAAACGCCTCGATCTGCGCCTGGCTCTGCACCCCGTCCGGGGCTTTGAACAGGACATTATAGGTGGCGTTGGAATTGAACGGCGGGTCGAGATAGACGAGGTCCACGCTCGCATCGGCGATATGCTCGCGCAGAACGCCCAGATTGTCGCCGTAATAGAGCTGGTTTGTCATGAAGAATGCCGTTCGGTTGCGATTCGCATTATGGCGGAGCGCAGAGGCGTTGGCAAAGCGGCCTTACTGGCCCTTCGCCGTCACAATCCTTGAGGCCAGCGCTGTCAAGACCACCGACAGCGCGAAGAACCACAGGCCGGGCTTTGCCGCCGCGCTGGCAAGGCCGCTGGTCTTGGCGGCGAAGACGACGAGGGCAACGACGAGGACGTCGAGCATGGACCAGCGGGCCAGGGCCTTGAACCAATGGGGGATGGCGGGCGCGCCGGAAGCGGACGGAAAGGCGGCGATGTGCAGGACAGCGAGTTTGGCGAGGGGGAAGACGAGCGAGAAGAGGGCGGTGATGATTGCGATGGCGTAGTCGCCATGGGTCCAGAGGCCTGTTGTTACCTCCATCAGACTTGGCGTCGCCGTGAAGAAATACAGCCGGTCGATTTCCATCAGCGGCAGGGTGATTCCGAGGGCGAAGCAAAGGGAGGCGCCGAGGAGAAGGAGGGGGAGAATGGGTTTTGTCATTCAATTCGCCTGCGCGCGGTTGAGCGGATGAAGCCGCCTATAAGGGCGGCGCAGGCTTGTGTCGCTTGAAAATTGAGTTCAGCGCGTCAGGCGCGCTCACCCCATCGCCATGCGCGGCGGCGCCATCAAATCATTGACGGACTCGCGCGCCTTGTTATCGCGGCTTTCGAGCTGTTCGGCTTTGGCGAGTTCTTCTTCGGCGAGCGTGAGATTGGCGGCGGCGGCTTCGCGCTGGGTTTTCAGATCCCGCTGCGAGACGATCAGATTGTCGCGGCGCTGGCGGGCGGCTTTGGCAAATGTGGGGTAGGCGAAGTGGTTGATGTCGGTGATGCCGGATTTGCGCTCTTCCGAGCCGATCTGATTGTCCAATTCGCCCGCCATGCGCTCAAAATCGGCAAGCATCATGTCGAGCTGCAGCACCTGTCGGCGTTTTTCGTTCACCTGAAATAGCTTCAGGCGAACCTGGCTGTCGCGGGATTTCATCACTCATACACTCCTACTTACACAGATACGCCCATAAAACGCGGGCACGCGGGCGAAAAGGCGGCTCAAAGGTTCGAAAAGGGTAAAAATATTTCGAAACTTGGGGCTGTTGGTAACCTTTCGTTTACGCGCATCATTAATCATACGCGTTAGGACTTAAGGCCCGGTAAATTCGAGAAAGATTCGAAAGTTCCGAAAATTGAGTCAGTTGAATCGGTTAGGCAGCTTTTCTCATGTGATTATGCTGTGACTTGTCTGACAGATTCATCATTGGATTCATTATTATACCGTCGATTGCTGAAACGAATGCCAACGCCTCTTGCAAATCAGAATCAGAATTTGTTAACCATTGCGTGGCAAGTTGTGGGACAAGTGATTTGGGTTCCGCGGCGAGGGGACACAACCCGTTTCGACGGCGGAAAAGGGGAATAGAATATGCGCGTGCTGCTAATTGAAGACGACAGTGCAATGGCCCAAAGCATCGAACTGATGCTGAAGTCCGAGAGTTTCAACGTGTATACGACGGATCTCGGCGAAGAGGGTGTCGATCTTGGCAAGCTGTACGATTACGACATTATCCTTCTCGACCTGAACCTGCCCGACATGTCCGGCTATGAAGTGCTGCGGACGCTGCGGCTCTCCAAGGTGAAAACGCCAATCCTGATCCTGTCCGGCATGGCCGGGATTGAAGACAAGGTGCGCGGACTTGGGTTCGGCGCCGATGATTATATGACCAAGCCCTTCCACAAGGACGAGTTGGTCGCCCGCATCCACGCCATTGTGCGCCGCTCGAAGGGCCATGCCCAGTCGGTCATCACGACGGGCGATCTGGTGGTCAACCTCGACGCCAAGACCGTCGAAGTCGGCGGCCAGCGCGTGCACCTGACCGGCAAGGAATACCAGATGCTGGAGCTGCTCTCGCTGCGCAAGGGCACGACGCTCACCAAGGAAATGTTCCTCAATCATCTCTACGGCGGCATGGACGAGCCGGAGCTGAAAATCATCGACGTGTTCATCTGCAAGCTTCGCAAGAAGCTGGATGCTGCTTCCGGCGGACAGGATTTCATCGAAACGGTCTGGGGCCGCGGCTATGTGCTGCGCGAGCCGGAAGCGACGGAATACCGCGAAAGCGCCTGATTTAAACGAATGTTCAATAAAAACCCCGGCTGGACCGGGGTTTTTTGTGTCTATATTTCAATTGATTACGCGGCCTTGGCGTGACCGAGCTGGTGTTCGAAGGCGGCCAGCAGCTGGGCCTTGTCAAACGGCTTCATCACATAGCCCGCAGCGCCGGCGCGCTTGGCTTTCATGATGCGCGGAACGTCGAGATAGGGTGTGCACAGAAGAATGTGCGGCAGCGGCGCGGCGTTGGAGCGGCGCAGCGCTTCGATGAATTCAAGCGCGCCCATGTCCGGCAATATGTAATCGAGAAGCAGAACGTTCGGCTTGGTGTTGCGGCACAGGCGCCAGCCTTCGGCGCCGCTGGAGGCCTCCGAAACGTAATAGCCCGCGCCATCTAGAATGCGGCGCGCCACTTTCCGTATCACGGCAGAATCGTCGACGATCAGACAGTGTTTCACTGCCGCACTCCTCATTAGCGGCCGGAACCCGGCCGAGACTTTCACGCCCATAAGAAGAGAAGGCTAGCAGGTCTTAGTAAAGAAGTTGCGAAGCGTCAGGGTAAATTCTTGCTTAACGCGCCGGTCTAAACCGCCGATTGAACCGCTGTGAAGGTGATTTCCTCCGGCTCGACCGTGACGCCGATTTCCATGCCGGATTCGCGCGCCAGAAGCAGCGTGTAATAGGGCTGGATGGAATGCGCGTCGATTGGCTCATGCTCGGGCGCGCCGGAATACAGTTCCAGAAAGCGCGGCGGCACGCGCAGCATCGGACCGCTGGTTTTCAAAGTGAAGCTCGGATTGGTTTCATCGCCCTCGATCAGAACCGAAATCTTGCCGCCGCGCGGGATCGAGCCATTGGCGATCAGAACCAGATTGAGCAGCAGCTTGATCTTGTTCTTCGGCAGGAAATAGCGCGGCCCCTCCCAGGTCAGCTCGCCTTTTTCGCAGGACATGAAGCCGAGCGAGACATTCCTGGCGTCGCCGGTCTCGATCTGCACGCTGGGCGAACCCGCAGCGCCATAGGCGACGCGGGCAAATTGAAGCCGGGCGGAGGCGGTGCGGGCGCTGTTCTTGATGAGGTTCATCGCGTCCGCGTCCGCGCCGCCCTCTTCCAGCAGCTCCAACCCGTTGTTGATGGCGCCGACCGGGGAAATCAGGTCGTGGCAGAGTTTGCTTGACAGGAGCGCGGCAAGGTCATGGGCGGCAATGTTGAACAGCATCGATCAGGCTTTCGGAGAGGGAATCAGGGTAAAATGTGCCGGATAGATACACAGTCGGCGGGCCAGCGGCAAGAAAGCGGGCCGCTGCAGGAATTGCGGCGCGGGCGGGCCAATTTGCCGCCATGATTTGAGGTTAACGGACACACAAGATTTGGCTTCTAGGCTGAAGCCAGACAAGCGGACGCAGATTCGCAGCGGACAAACAGGAAGCGCAGTCGCGAGCGGACGGACCTTTGAACAGGACAGACACATGACGCGCTTTGCCAAGATATTCCATGCAGTTTTCGTGACGTTTTTTTTGGCAGCGCTCATGACGGCGTTTCCAGCGCGGGCTGAAAACACCTATACGATGGATGAAATCATCGATTCCGGCCATACATTCTTCGGTTCAACGTCGGGCGGCATCGCCACGGCCATTGAAAAAGTATTTTCGAGCTACGGCCTGCCGAATGGCTATATTCTCGGCGAAGAGGGCGGTGGGGCGTTTGTCGGCGGGCTGACCTATGGTGAGGGCACGCTTTACACAAAGAACGCCGGCGATTTCAAACTGTTCTGGCAGGGGCCGTCGGTCGGCTGGGATTTCGGCGGGCAGGGCTCGCGCACCATGATGCTGGTGTACAATCTCGAACAGACCGACCAGGTCTATGGCCGGTTCGGCGGCGTGGCGGGCTCGGCTTATTTTCTAGCGGGCGTGGGGTTCAACGTTCTGAAGCGGCATGATGTGCTGCTGGTGCCGGTGCGCACCGATGTGGGTGCCCGGCTTGGCGTCAATATCGGCTATCTGAAAGTGACGGCGCAGCCGACATGGAACCCATTCTAGCACTTTCCCTCCGCGCAATTATGGTAAATTAAGTGTAAATCCAAGATTGTCTTTATGCCGGCGCTTCGCCATGGCATGATGCAATCCGACATTTGGGTGCATGTTTTTGGTACAGTCAGTTCTCCTGTTTTCGCTGGGATTTCTCAGCGCCGCGTTCCTTGCCCTTATGGTGGCGCCCGCCATCTGGGGCCGCGCTGTGGCGCTGACCAGAAAGCGCATCGAAGCCACCGTGCCGCTGACGATGAACGAGGTGCAGGCCGACAAGGACCAGCTGCGCGCCGAGTTTGCCATGTCAACGCGCCGGCTGGAGGTCAGCGTCAAGCAGTTCAAGGAAAAAATCAGCCATCAGATGCTGGATCTGTCGCGCACGCGCGAGGAGCTGGTGAAGCTCACGAATGAGCGGGACGAGAAGCAGCAGGCGATTTCGACGCTGGAGGCGCAGGGGTCGAACCTGCGCGCCGAACTGAAGGCGCAGGAAGAGGCGCTGACCATGGTCGGCACGGCGCAGACAGAAGCGCAGGCGGCTTTGGACAAGCGGATACATGAGCTGGCGCGCGTGAACCTGCAATTGCAGGAAACGTCTGAAATCGCCGACAGCCGCAAGATTGAGCTGGTGGCGCGCGACACCGAAATCGGCTCCCTTTCGGACAAGCTCGGCGAACACCGGCGCGAGCAGAAAGAACTGCGGCACCAGGCGCGCGAGCTTGAGCTTGAAAGCAGGGCGCTGCAGGAAAGCCTGAAGCAGGAGCGCAAACGGCACGTGGACGCCGATAAGAAAATTGAGCGGCTGACGGCGCAGCTTTCGGACCGCGACGAAAAGCTTGAACGGCGCGAGAAGGAATTCGCGCGTTTGCGCGAACAGATGAAGCTGTCAACCTTGGACGGGCACGATGTGGACAAGAGGCTGGTTGCCGCCGACCGCGTGCGGCTTGGGCTGGAGGCGGAAGTGGCGGAGCTGACGGCGCGGCTCGCTTCGCTGCTGGGCAACGCGCGCGGCGGCGACATTGAGCTCGCCTTCCGCAAATTGGAAGACGACCGGGAAAGGCTGAAACAGCGCGTCGGCGAACTGACGCGCGCCAACAGGGCGCTTGAGGAAAAGCAGGCGCAAGGCCAGATGGCGCTGTCGCAGGAATGGCAGGGCGAGCGGCGCGACACGGCGGTGCTGCGCGAGCAGATCAACGACATCGCCGCCGAAATGGTGCGGATGACGGCGGCGCTGGAAGGTCCGGATTCGCCGATTATCACCGCGCTCAAAAATGGCGAAGAGCGCGGCGCGCCGGTTGCCGCAAACCGTGATCCCGATGCGCCGATATCGCTGGCTGACCGGGTGCGGGCGCTGCAGAAGGCGGCGGCGGCGAAATAATCAGGCGGCGCGCGTGAACAGGCGCGGGTTGGGTTTCAGCCAGCGCGCGATGAGCAGTCCGGCGCACATGGACACGATGAAAACTACCGTGTCGAGCCCGCCGATGCCAAGCGCCGGGATGGCGCCGCCGGGGCAGAAGCCGACTATGCCCCAGCCGATCCCGAACAGCGCCGAACCGCCGATGAGGCTCCGGTCGATCTCTGTTTTCGAGGGCAGCGAAAATGCAGCCGCAAGGTACGGAGCGGACCTTCGCCCGAAAATGATGCGGTAGCCGATAAAGGCGGTGACGAGCGCGCCGCCCATGACGAAGGCGAGACTTGGGTCGAAGGTTCCCGCAAGGTCGAAGAAGTTGATGACTTTGGCCGGATTTATCATGCCGGAAAGGGCGATGCCGAGACCGAAGACCATGCCGCAGATCAGGGCGGTGAGGTTTTTCACAGCGCGAATCCTGTGTGCCGGATGACATAGACAGTGACAAACGCCGTCAGCATGAAGACACATGTCGCAATGATGGAGCGCGGCGACAGGCGGGCGATGCCGCATATGCCGTGCCCGCTGGTGCAGCCGCTGCCAAAAGAGACGCCGACGCCGACGATCAGCCCGCCGATGACCAGCGCGGGCATGGCGACGGGGACGGCGAAGGGTATGTCATTGCCGAGCGCCAGCCAGATGAGCGGCGCAATGACGCTGCCCGTCAGGAACGCGGCGCGCCATTGCCAGTCGGCGGGCAGCGGCGGCAGCACGCCGGCGAGTATGCCGGTCATGCCCGCAATGCGCCCATGCAGCGCCATCAGCATGACAGCGGAGAGGCCGATGAGGACGCCGCCTGCCAGAGACAGAAGAGGCGTGAATTCGGTTTGCATACAAAGTCTTCCATTTTTGGATCAGCGGAGCTGAGTATAAAAGGATCCGCAGCGGACGTATTGGCATTTTTGGCTAAGGGCCCTTGCGTGCGCGGAATAAGTATCTGCGCTCAGGCTGTCCGGCAGGAGGCGCTTGCTCAAATCCAGCCATTGCCGCGAGGGACGCGGAGATGACGCGTGGGGCGGCTTGTCCTGCTTCGCTCTTCGAGCTTCGCAGGATGGGGAGCCTCACTCTGCGCCGATTATTCTGCCATGCAGGACGGGAAACTCCATTCTGCACTGATTATTTCGCCTTGCAAAATA
>JANMMM010000243.1:0-6074 GCA_031373225.1 Phyllobacteriaceae bacterium
TGAGCAAATACCGCCTCGCCAAAAACATCGGCGTCCCGGCGCAGCGCATCGGCGACATCATCGCCGGCAAACGCGGCATCACCGTCGACACGGATTTGCGCCTGTGCAGGTTTTTCGGCCTGTCGGACGGCTGGTGGCTGCGGCTGCAGGCGGGGTATGACACGGTCATCGCCAAGCGGGAAATGGCCGGGGAGCTGGAGCGGATTGTGCCGCTGGAGCGGGCGGCTTGAATTGCTTGATCTTCGCTGGGCTTATTAAACATGAGAAGATTCAGCGCGTAAGGCCGTACGCCAAACCGGAGACAAAGCCATGTTTCTCGACGAGACGCTGTTGAGAAAGTTCGCTGCGCTCGGCGTTAATATGAACGGACTCATAGTGCCGGGACGGTCGGTAGAAAGCGTGCTAGCACGCCATACATTTAACCTCGTCCTGTATAATGACCACGAGACCTATAAAGTCTCGCTGGTCGGCTCCGCCACTGCGGTCCGATTTAACGGACGCTACGTCTTGCTATGCACCAACCATCAGCTTCAGGGGCAGGACCCTCAGCAGGTTTCTATGCTGAAGGACGATGGAAGCGTTCTGGTCACATCGGGTGGCATAAGGTCGTATCCTATGAGTGCCGAAACCGACGCTTACGACATCGCTGCATTCGACTTCACGGAGCCGGTCAACGATTACCCAGATTTGAAAAGGCGCTTCTTTGATCTCAAACAGATGCCTTCCGACACACTTAACGTAAACGTGATTGCAATGCTATTGGCGGGCTATCCCGCAAACGATCAGATTTACGATATAGCGGAGAACAACCACCTCGGACTCAGGCGTCAACATGTGGTATGCCTTCCTCACGCACAACCGTCTGACGAGGCGTTGTTGACTCTTCGAGCAGAGACTCCGCTCGTAAACGAGCCAGATGGAATGAGCGGCGGGTCTGCGTTTGTAATACAACTTTTGAACGGCGAACCCCATGCCTATTTCGCGGGTATAATTGTGCGGGGTGGCAAGGAATTCTTCCACATCCTAAAAGCCGGTTTCGTGGTTGACTTCCTTCGAAGCGCATTCCTATAAGACCTTCCCTGTGTGTCCGAGAAAATTGTTTAGAGTGAAATATCTGACGGTTTGCCTGTCTGCAACTCGCCGCCTCTGAAACAAAAAAAAAGGCCCACAGGGCCTGTCTTTTAAAACTTGGGTTCTGCGCGAGAAACTGATCGGCCCAACAACTATGGCGCGCGCGCAGAGGTAAAGGATTGACGGAATGCCATGTTGTGAAACTGGACATCCCCAGGTCGCAAGTGGTGGGACATCAACGGCTCTTCATAGCGCTCGGCGGACGCACGTGATAAGTTCGGCCACTCTGCCAAACCGCAAAGCTTCACCAACCGGGAACCATCCACAAGGTCTACCCTATCAACACTGATACGATGCGTGGCACGAATTGCCGCTCTTTCTGCATGCTTTGTAAGGCTAGATGTTGTAACAAATACTCCCTTGGTTAGGCCCTCGATGACCATTGCACCAACAAATTCCCGCACTAAGGATACGCGAATGGGATGTTCAACCGAAGACATGCGCTTTACTTGCATGGCGTAGGTATCGTCTCCACTAACCAAAAGGAGATCGACGCCACCATCACCAGGTCCCCCGAGCCACTCAACTCTACAACTCATCGTTCGAGCGAAAATGCCAGCGACGAGTTCCTCCATTTTGTAAGGCTCAACCTTGAAAACGCTTTGAGGATGTCTGGCGATGTGACGCGCTAGGTCCGCTACGGGCACTTCCACGCTTGAAATGCTGAACTCCTTTAGGATTGCTCTACGATGAATCGAGAAGGCTTCGTACCACCTGCCTTCTTGATTAACCGGCAGACAAGCATCGGTATCCCACCACCCACAGCCTCGACAACTGCGTCGCTCAATATACGTGAAGCGCCCACTCACATCGTTGTCGTTTAGGTGATCGATCTCTGAACCGCACCAACGACAAGTGTTGTAGTGATGCCAATCCCGAAACAGCTCAAATCTGGAGCGCCGCAAGGTGTCCCAATCAGTCATATAGCGGCGATACTCGGGTCTGGAAGGTCGCCCCGAGAAACTGGAACTGCGCGGTCGCGGCAGCCCAAGTTTCTCAGCAGCCTTCTGGACATCTAGGGAACTTGGATCCGATCGATAGGTACCATCAGACTCCCGACACCAGAGTTCCACGAACCCGGTGTAACTCAGAACCTTTTTGTCGAGTGTGTCCATCGTTGAACGCAATTTTCAATTAGGAAGTTACTTCATCTGTCAGCATGACTGTAATGAATTGACGGGCGGTTTAGCGAGGCGAGTAGCGTCATCCGCTTACCAGACTACTAGCGGGTGCACCAAGACCTCCAGCGCTGAATCTATGTAAAACCCAATTCTTTGGATTCGAGGCGGAATCGTTGGCTCCTGTACGAGGCGATCGCGCTGTTCTGTCAATCTGCAAATTCCACGAGCTTCTAGGAATCCGCTCGTTCAATATTGTCTGGCCCCTCACCCCGCCTCCCGTATCCGCTCCGCCATCTCCAAATCCACGCTGACGAGCTGGCTCACCCCCTGCTCGGCCATGGTCACGCCAAACAGGCGGCTCATCCGCGCCATGGTGATCGGGTTGTGCGTGATGATGACGAATTTGGTCGAGGTGCTCGCGGCCATCTCATCCATCAGGTTGCAGAATCTTTCCACATTGTGGTCGTCGAGCGGGGCGTCCACTTCGTCCAGCACGCAGATCGGGGCGGGGTTGGTGAGGAAGACGCCGAAGATCAGCGCCATCGCCGTCAGCGCCTGCTCGCCGCCGGAAAGCAGCGTCATGGTCTGCGGTTTCTTGCCGGGCGGGCGGGCGAGGATTTCGAGGCCGGCTTCCAGCGGATCGTCGCTCTCGACCAGCTGCAGTTCCGCCGTGCCGCCGCCGAACAGATGCGTGAAAAGTTTCTGGAAATGACCGTTGACCACATCAAACGCCGCCAGAAGCCGCTCGCGGCCCTCTTTATTGAGGCCCTGAATGGCCTGGCGCAGCTTCTTGATCGCTTCGACTATGTCGTCGCGCTCGGTGTTGATCAGCTCATAGCGCCCGGACAGCTCGCTCTGCTCCTCCTCGGCGCGCAGGTTCACCGCGCCGAGGCGCTCGCGCTCGATCTTCAGCCGCTCCAAGAGCTTTTCCGTCTCATCGACGCCGGGCAGCGCCTCGTCAGCGCCAAGGCCGGTCAGCTTGAACGCCTCATGTGGCTCGCATTGCGCCACGTCGCGGATGCGCGCCTCGATCTCGGCGCGCCGCTCTTCGGCAGCGGCAAGACGCTCTTCGGCGCGCACTCGGTTTTCGCGCGATTCAAACAGTTTCTGGTTCGTGTCGGTGGCCGCCTGATCCAGCTCGCGCTGCCGGTTTTCAGCGGCTTGAAGCTTGTCAGCGGCGTCCTTGCGCAGCCGCTCAGCATCAGACAACTGCGAGAGCAGCGCGCGGCGGCGGGCGTCGATTTCGTCCGGCGCGTCTTCGATGGAAGCGAGCTCATTTGCGGCCTCATTGCGCCGTTCGGTGAGCGTCGCGATCTGCGCCCCGGCGTTCTGGCCGCGCGCGACCCAGCTGGCGCGGTCAGAAGCAATTGTCTCCAAGCGCCTTGAACGGGCATCCGCCTCGCGCTTCATCCCCTCATGCGCCGCCCGCGCCTCGGCGAGCGCGCCCCGGTCATGCGCGACTTCGGAGGAAACGGCGCTGAGCCGCGCGGTCACTTCCGCCAAATCCGGCGCAGCGAGTAGGCCGGCCTCGGCGTCTTTCACCGCGCGCTGCGTCTCGCCCAAATCCGTCCCCAGCCGCGAGCGCGCTTCGTTCAGCACCGCCGCCCGGCTCGACAATTCGCCCGCCGCGCGTTCAGCCGCAGCCAGGGCTTCGCGCGCCAGCGTGACGCGGCGCGCGGCTTCCTTCTGCGCCTCGCGCGCCTGCCGCTCGGCATCGACGCATTTGGCCAGCGCCGCCTTGGCGTCTGTTTCCGCCTGAAGCACGCTGTTCAGTCTGGCGCTGGCTGCAGACACTTCTGCATCCAATTCGGCCAACCGGTTTTTCTGCGCCAGCCGCTGCGCCGCCGCCGTCGGCGCGTCGGCGCCGGCGATGAACCCGTCCCAGCGCCACAGCGCGCCCTGTTTGGTCACCAAGCGCTGGCCGGGACGCAATTGCTTTGCGAGCCTTGCCGCATCCGCTTCGTCCACGATGCCGATCTGCGACAGGCGGCGCTGCAGCTGTTGAGGGGCGCGCACATGCGCCGACAGCGGCGTCGCGCCATCCGGCAACGCGGCAGTGTCATGGGCAAAAACTGAATCAGACCAATAGGCTGCGGCGGAACGGTCAAGCGGTGAATCAAGGTCCTCACCCAGAGCCGCGCCCAGCGCCGTCTCAAAGCCCTTGTCGACCCTCATCTGCTCGACGACCGACGGGAACAAGCCGTGCGATCCCGCCTGCAGAATTTTCGCCAGCGTGCGCGCTTCCGTTTCAGCCCGGCCCAGCGCCGAGCGCGCCTCCTGCACCGGCTCGCGCGTCTCGCCCTCGCGCTGGCGCAATGAAGCGACCTGCCGCTCAGCTTCGGAAACAAGGCTTTCGGCTTCCGTCTGCACTTTCTCGGCGGCATCCAGCTCCACGCGCTTCAGCGCCGGATCGGCAAGCCCCGAAATGCGGGCCTGAATCTGCTCCGCCTCGTCCGCGATCTTTTCCAGCTGCGCCGTCAGCCGCTCCAGGCGACCCTCGGCCTCGCGCTGCGCCCGTTCCAGCTGGCCACGCAAGGCGGAGGTTTCGGCGCGCTCATTGGTGACGGACAGCAGCGCCGCTTCGCTGTGCTTCAGCTTGGTGTCGGCGGCGTGAAACGCGTCGCGCCGCGCATGTTCCTGCGCAACTGCGTTTTCGCCCGCCGCCTTCAGGTCGCCCTCTTCCGCCGACAGGCGCGCCAGAATGCCCTCATTATCGCTCAGCAGCTGCTCTTCGCGCGCAATGTCGCTGACAAGCTGCTGCAATCGCCGCTCTAGGTCGGCCTTGCGGCTGCGCAGGCGCTCGGCCTCTTCTTCAATCTGCGCCTTTGCGATGGTCAGCCGCTGCAGGATCGCGGCGGCCTTCGCCTCGCCGTCGCGCATGTCGGGCAGGTAATTGGCGTTGACGGCCTGATCCTTCACCGCTCCCATCTGCGCCTGCGCCCGCTCGGCGACGAGGTTCGTCGCGATATTCAGCGCGGAATTGGCTTCGCCCTGCTGCGTTTTGGCCTGTGTCCACCGTGTGTGGAGAAGAATGGCCTCGGATTTGCGGATGTCGGCGGAGAGCGTCTTGAAACGCGAGGCCTGCCGCGCCTGGCGCTTCAGGCTTTCGATCTGCGTGGCCAGCTCGGCGGTCACATCGTCGAGCCGCTCCAGATTGGTTTCGGCCGCCCGGAGCCGCAGCTCGGCCTCGTGGCGGCGTGAATGGAGGCCGGAGATTCCCGCCGCCTCTTCCAGCAGTGCGCGGCGCGCCTGCGGCTTCGCCTGAATCAGCTCGCCAATGCGCCCCTGCCCGACCATGGAGGGCGAGCGGGCGCCGGTGGACTGGTCGGCGAACAGGAGCTGCACGTCCTTGGCCCGCGCCTCCTTGCCGTTGATCCGGTAGACCGACCCGGATTCGCGCTCGATGCGGCGCGAGACCATCAGCTCGTCGGCATCGTTGAAACCCGATGGCGCGGTGCGGTCGCGGTTGTCGAGGAAAAGCGTCACCTCCGCCGTGTTGCGCGACGGGCGCGTGCCGGAGCCGGAGAAAATCACATCGTCCATGCCGGAGGCGCGCATGTTCTTGTAGGAGTTCTCGCCCATCACCCAGCGCAGGGCCTCGACAAGATTCGACTTGCCGCAGCCGTTCGGCCCGACAATGCCGGTCAGGCCGCGCTCGATGTGGAAATCGGTCGGTTCGACGAAGGATTTGAAGCCGAGAAGGCGGAGCCGCGAGAATTTCATCGGCGCAGGCTCGCGGACGTGCGGAAGCCCGTCCGCCCGAACGCTATCGAAGCGTCAGAGCATGCCGTCGATGATCGCCGACATTTCCGCAATCGTCAG
>JANMMM010000323.1:0-4851 GCA_031373225.1 Phyllobacteriaceae bacterium
GCGGGCCGGTTGACGATCCTGTGACGATCAACAGCTATGGCGATTTCGAGCGGCGTTTCGGAGGGCTCGGCGCGGACTATCCGATGAGCTATGCGGTGCGCGATTTTTACCAGAACGGCGGCGCGCAGGCGGTGATTGTGCGGGCCTTCAAGGCGCCGGCGGCACCTCCGGAGCCACGCACAAGCATTGCGATAAGCGGCCTGACGCTGGAGGCAAAATTTCCAGGAAGCTGGGGCAGGCGGATACGCGTCGGCCTCGATCACAGCACCGCGCCTGAAATGAAGGCAATCCTTGGCCTTGCCGCCAGTGATTTGCTCTTTCACATGACTGTTGTGTGGGGAAGCGCGCGCGAGACATTCCTCAATCTTTCAGTCGTTGAATCGCCGCGCAGGATTGACCGCGTCTTGAAGGATGAATCCAACCTGATCAAATGGAAAGGCGCCTGGCCTGCCGCAGTGCCAGCGCTTGCAGCGACGGACCTGAGCGACGGCATATCCGCTCTGGAAAAGGACCTGGCGGACGCGAATGCCGCCCTGCCGCAGGTTCCGGCGGCAATCGCTGCGGCGCAGGCCGCTCTCGACACCGCCATCGGCGCTCTCACGGGTTCAGACGGCGAGCCGTTGGATTCTGTGACATTTAACGGGACCAAGGCGGCAAAGTCGGGGCTTTACGCGCTGGAAAAAACCGATCTGTTCAATCTTCTTTGCATTCCGCCCGACACCCGTCCGGGTGACACGCCGGCGGCTGTCTATCAGGAAGCGATGAAGTACTGCGCGGACCGGCGCGCGATGCTGCTTGTTGACGCACCGGCCGCTTGGTCTGCCAATGCGGAGACGGCGGCGGACACGGCTAGGAATGGCCTTTCGGCGCTTGGGCTCTCCGGGGAAATGGCGCGCAACGCGGCCCTTTACTTCCCACGCGTGATTCAGGCGGACCCGCTTCGGGGCGGGCAGCTGGACAATTTTGTCCCATGCGGCATCATGGCCGGCATCATGGCGCGGACGGATTCGAGCCGGGGCGTCTGGAAGGCTCCGGCCGGCCTCGACGCGGCGATGAACGGCATTCAGGGCATCAATGTTCCGCTGACCGACGCCGAAAACGGCATGCTCAATCCGCTCGGCATCAACTGCCTGCGCGCCTTTCCGGTCAACGGCCGCGTCGTCTGGGGCGCCCGCACGCTGCGCGGCGCAGACCAGTTAGCCGACGAATATAAATACATCCCGGTTCGCCGCACGGCGCTTTTCATTGAGGAAAGCCTCTACCGCGGCACGCAATGGGTTGTGTTCGAGCCCAATGACGAGCCGCTCTGGTCGCAGATACGGCTCAATCTCGGAGCGTTCATGAACAATCTGTTCCGGCAAGGGGCCTTCCAGGGCAGGACGCCGGCGGAGGCCTACTTCGTCAGGTGCGACAAGGAGACCACGACCCAGAATGACATCAACCTCGGCGTGGTTAACATCATTGTCGGGTTTGCGCCGCTTAAACCGGCGGAATTTGTCGTCATCAAACTCCAGCAGATCGCTGGGCAGATTCAGACATAAGGAAAGTTTGTCATGGCACAGTTCAGCGTCAACGCTCTGCGTTTCGATCCTTACAAGAATTTCAAGTTCCGGGTGAAATGGGATGGCCGGTATGTGGCGGGCGTCAGCAAGGTCACCGGCCTTAAGCGCACCACGGAAGTCGTCGAGCACCGGGAAGGCGGCGACCCATCGACCGGCAGAAAATCCCCCGGACGCACAAAGTATGAGGCCGTGACGATTGAGCGCGGAGTCACGCATGACACCGAGTTCGAGAAGTGGGCCAACAAGGTCTGGAACTACGGCTCAGGCCTTGGAACGGAGACATCGCTAAAGGACTTCCGCAAAGACCTTATTCTTGAGGTCTATAACGAAGCCGGACAAGTGGCGCTGGCCTACAAACTGTTCCGCTGCTGGGTTTCGGAATACCAGGCGCTTCCCGATCTGGACGCCAATGCAAATGCCGTCGCCATCCAGCATCTCAAGCTCGAGAATGAGGGCTGGGAAAGGGATTATGAGGTTGCCGAGCCCGCAGAGCCGACTTTCACAGAACCAGCGTAAACGCCAATGAAACCGCCTGACGCTGCAATACTCCTCAATGTATGGGAGCGGGGGCTGCAACAGTCCCTGCAGCAAAAGGCGTTTGGACTGCTTCAGGCTGCGCGCCCGGATAGTAACCGGGAACAGCTTCTGCGCCTCAGCGTCGGGGAGCGTGATGCCGCGCTCCTTGATCTGCGCGCCTGGCTGTTTGGCGATGACCTCGAGATCACGGCAATCTGTCACTCCTGTGGCGAACGGCTGGAAGCGGGCATTAACATCAGCGGGTTGCAGTTTGGACAGGCTGGCGCCGCTCCTAAAGCCGAAACACTGATTATCGATGGCATATCTTTGCATTTCCGGGCGGCGCAAGTGGCAGACCTGCTTTCGGTGAGCGCATGGCATGACGAAGCGGCGGTCAGGCGGTCACTGTTGCGCGCATGCATTCTGGAGGCGCTCCGCGAAGATGGTCAGCCGGTCAGCCCGCTGGATGTTCCGGACAGCGCGCTCCAAGCTGTGTCGCAGCGCATGGCGCAGCTTGATCCCCAGGCTGACTTGGTTCTGGCCTTCTCGTGCCCGCATTGCAAAGCCGAGTCGGCGCATGTCTTCGACATTGTCAGCCTGCTGGTCAAAGAAGTGCACAACTGGGCCCAGCGCATGCTGAGAGATATTCATGCCTTGGCGTCCGCCTATGGTTGGAGCGAGGAGCGCATCCTCGCCCTGGGACCGTTGAGGCGGCAGGCCTATTTGGACATGGCGCGGCCATGACGGCTGATTTCATGTCACGGCTTGTGGGCAGGTCTGCGGGAATCGCACTGACGATTGAGCCGCGCCTTCCGTCCTTGTTTGAATCGACCAATGTCGAACCGGTGGTTTTCGAATTTTCGCACTTAAGCAGCGCGACGGCAACTGACACTTTGCAGGCACAGGGCCCTTCATCTCAAATCCACGCCGGGGGCCGAATTGAGAAGCGGACGGGGAACGGATGGTTGACAGCAGCACGGGCGCCAGCGGGGATTCTGGTTGCTCAAAAGGCCGTCAATGCCACTGGCGATGCTTCAGGGCCTGTGCCGCACGAGGACGGCGAAGGCGTTCATTCCAGAAAGGTCCAGACTGACAAGGACAGTCCGCTTGAGACGCCCCCCACTCAAGAGACCCATCCGCAGCATGCGCCGCCGGATTTTTTCCTGAGTGAAGACCCCGCCACCGTGCAATTGCACATGCCGGGCCGCGCGGTTTCCGGCACCGCCTTTTCGGCTCCGCCCAGAGGCATCTTTGCGGCCGATGACCCTGAGAGCTTCCAATTATTCACCGACGCGCGGCGGTCCCGCGCTGCCGCATTGGATGAATCCGAGCGGGTGAACGCCGCTGGTGCGGAGAACGATGCGGCGGCCCCGGGGATGACCACCCGAAACATTTCCCCGCATTGGTCCGCACTTGAAGGCGCGGCACGGCCCGCGAGCGCCGAAACAGCGGTGGAATCACAAGCACCGGAGCGCCACTTTGACCGGACTGAGCGGTTCGCGCGGTTCGCCGCGCCGCCTTCGCCATCACGGTGGAGGCCGGCGCCGGCATTGGCCGAAACACGCTCTCTGCCTGCGGCGGAGCCGGTTGTGAACATCACCATTGGCCGGGTGGAAGTGCGTGCCTCCGTCAGCGCCGCTCCGCAGACGCCGGCGCCCAAACTCGGAGCCGCTCCGTTGAGCCTCGAAGGCTATCTGCAGAACAGGGCGGGCGGCAAATGAGCAACCCGCTCGCCATCGCAGCCACGACGGCAACGCTCCGCAGCCTGCTGGATTCGGAAATCCCCAAAGCTGTCGCAGACATTCCCAACAGTTTTAACGTGACCACCCTCTCGCCGGATGTCGCCGCCAAGGAATATTCTGATGAGAAGATTGGCCTGAACCTGTTTCTCTACCAGACCGTCGCTAACGCCGCATGGCGTAATATGGATGCGCCTGTCAGCGTCAGACCGGGAGAGACCGGGCTGCCGCCGCTTTCGCTCAACCTCCATTATATCATCACGGCCTATGCCAAGGACGATGCGGCGCTGGGCAATGTCAGCCAGAGGATTCTCGGCGCTGCGATGAGCGTGCTGCACGATCACCCGTTGCTGGGACGGGAGGAAATCGAGGTCGCGCTTGGCGGCAACGACCTCGGCGGACAGTTCGAGCGCATCCGCATCACGCCGCTGCCGGGGAGTGTCGATGAGCTGTCCAAATTGTGGACAATGTTCCAGACCCAGTACCGGGTCTCGGCGGCCTATGAGGCAACTGTTGTGCTGATCGACAGCCGCCGTCCGGTCAAAGCGCCGCTGCCGGTGCTGCGGCGGGGCGGCGAGGACCGGGGTGCCATCGCGGTGACCGGCGGCGCGGCCACGCTGACGGGCGTGCGTCCGCAGAAATCGCAACCGGCTTCGCGGCTTGGCGAGGACGTGGTTTTCACTGCGGAGAATCTTGCCGATAATGACAGTGAGCTGCGCCTCACGCATCAGCGCACCGGCGTTACAGTGCCGTTTAAGAATATTGTGGCCGCGTCCAACGGCGAAATCAGCATTCATGTGCCTTCGCTGGCGGAAAGTCCGGCGGCGATGCATGAATGGACGCCGGGTTACCACACCGCTGTCATTGTGCAGAAGCGGAAGGATGTGCCCGATCTGAGCAGCAACGAAATTCCTTTCGCGCTCGCTCCGCGCGTCACCGTCTCGCCTCTTAACGTCCCCGCAGGCCCGTTCCAGCTGACGCTGACCTGCGCGCCGCGCGCCGACCCTGACCAGCGTATTCTGCTTCTGTTCGGC
>JANMMM010000343.1:0-2564 GCA_031373225.1 Phyllobacteriaceae bacterium
ATGAGGCTGGAAACCTGCAAGTAGTTTGCCGCTTTGTGAACCGGTGGAAGGGAAGCGGCAGCGACGAGAGCTTTCGGCGTCTTATTGGCGTCGTCGATCAATTGGTTCTATTTAGGATTACGATGATGTGCATCTAATTACCACCTTCTATCCTCCGTGGTGCAGTCCACTACGTCACAGTCGTATTGGAACAATTGACCGCACTGCGTGCAGGGATTAGGGCATTCGTTTTCTTTCACCCCTCTCCCGCCGGCGGGAGAGGGTGTCATGCGCGGCATGACGGGTGAGGGACTTTGTGAAGGCGGCCCCTCACCTGCCGCTTCGCGGCTGTCCTCTCCCGCAAGCGGGAGAGGGTAAGTAGAGCTCACGCCAGATCGAAGCGGTCGAGGTTCATCACCTTGGTCCACGCCGCCACGAAGTCCTTCACAAACTTCTTTTGTGAATCGTCCTGCGCGTAGACTTCGGCGATGGCCCGGAGTTGCGAGTTCGAGCCGAAGAGGAGGTCGACGCGGGTGCCTGTCCACTTGACCGCACCTGTTGCGCGGTCGCGGCCTTCATAGACGTCGCCCGACGCTTTCCACGCGGTCGCCATGTCAAGCAGGTTGACGAAGTAGTCAGTCGTCAACACGCCCGGGCGCTTGGTGAAGACGCCATGCGGCGTGCCGCCGAAATTGGCGTTGAGCGCCCGGAGGCCACCGACCAGCACCGTCATCTCAGGCGCCGTCAGCGTCATCAGTTGCGCCCTGTCGAGCAGCAGTTCTTCGGACGACACCGCATAGGCCTGTTTCTGGTAGTTGCGGAAGCCATCGGCGACCGGTTCAAGGGCGGAGAAGGATTCGATATCCGTCTGCTCCTGGGTGGCGTCAGTGCGGCCGGGTGAAAAGGGAACCGCCACATCATGCCCGGCATTTTTCGCCGCTTGTTCGACGGCGGCTGTTCCACCGAGCACAATCAGGTCGGCGAGCGACACTGGTTTGCCGAAGGCCCTCGCAATGCCTTCAAGCTTTTCGAGAACTTTGGCCAGTTTCGCCGGCTGGTTGGCTTCCCAGTCCTTCTGCGGGCTCAAGCGGATGCGGGCACCATTGGCGCCACCGCGCTTGTCGGAGCCGCGGAAGGTCGAGGCCGAGGCCCAGGCGGTCGAGACGAGGTCGGCAGCCGAAAGCCCCGATGCGAGAATCTGGACTTTGAGTGCGGCAATGTCCTTGGCGTCGATCAGCGGGTGCTTGGCGGCGGGGACGGGATCCTGCCAGATCAGGTCTTCGGCCGGAACTTCGGGGCCGAGATAGCGGACCTTCGGCCCCATGTCGCGGTGGGTCAGCTTGAACCAGGCGCGCGCGAAGGCATCGGCGAACTGGTCCGGGTTTTCGAAGAAGCGCCGCGAGATCTTTTCATAAGCCGGATCGAAGCGCAGCGCCAGGTCGGTGGTCAGCATGGTGGGCGCGTGACGTTTTGCCTTATCATGCGCGTCGGGCACCGTGCCCGCACCGCCGCCATTCTTCGGCGTCCACTGGTGAGCACCGGCCGGGCTCTTCGTGAGTTCCCATTCGAAGCCGAACAGGTTCCCGAAGAAATCATTGCTCCACTTGGTGGGCGTCGTCGTCCAGGTGACTTCGAGGCCTGAGGTGATCGCGTCACCGGCCTTGCCGCTGCCGTAGCTTGAGAGCCAGCCGAACCCTTGCGCTTCGATGCCTGCGGCTTCCGGCTCGCGCCCGACGTGGGATTCGGGGCCGGCACCATGGGTCTTGCCGAAAGTGTGGCCACCAGCAATCAGGGCGACTGTCTCTTCATCGTCCATCGCCATGCGCTTGAAGGTCTCGCGGATGTCGCGGCCGGCCGCCACCGGGTCCGGATTACCATTCGGGCCTTGCGGGTTCACATAGATCAGACCCATCTGCACGGCGGCGAGGGGGTTTTCGAGATTGCGGTCGCCCGAGTAGCGCTTGTCGCCAAGCCAGGTGTCTTCCTCGCCCCAATAGACGTCTTCCTCCGGCTCCCACACATCGGCGCGGCCGCCGCCGAAGCCGAAGGTCTTGAAGCCCATCGATTCGAGCGCGCAATTGCCGGTGAGGACCATGAGATCGGCCCAGGAAATCCGGTTGCCGTATTTCTGCTTGATCGGCCACAGCAGGCGCCGCGCCTTGTCGAGATTGCCGTTGTCGGGCCAGGAGTTGAGTGGCGCGAAACGCTGCTGGCCGGACCCGGCACCGCCACGGCCATCGCCGGTGCGATAGGTGCCGGCACTGTGCCAGGCCATGCGGATGAACAATGGCCCATAATGGCCGAAATCCGCCGGCCACCAGTCTTGAGATTGGGTCATCAGCGCGACGATGTCCGCCTTCAGGGCCTTGAGGTCGAGCTTTTTGAACTCTTCGGCGTAGTTGAAAGCCTCGCCCATGGGATCGGACAGGCTGGAGTGCTGGTGGAGAATCTTGAGGTTCAACTGGTTCGGCCACCAGTCGCGATTGGACCTGACGCCTGCCGTCACGTGAATGACCGGGCATTTGCCGGCAGTGCTGTCAGTCTTCCTGTCCATGGTGTCTCCGATCGGTTTGGGTGAATTTGGG
>JANMMM010000247.1:0-4887 GCA_031373225.1 Phyllobacteriaceae bacterium
TGCCGGTTGAACGCGGCAAGACTATGGTGCGCCGCTTTCAAACGGGCGGCGCGCCGCCTGCCATTCAAGGAGTTTGCCGGAAATGCTCAAGGGTTCCATCACAGCGCTCGTCACGCCATTCGACACGGCCGGGCTTCTGGATGAGAAAGCGTTCCGCGCCTTTGTCGACTGGCAGATCGCGGAAGGCACGAGCGGTCTCGTTCCCGTCGGCACAACCGGCGAGTCGCCAACCCTGTCGCATGAAGAGCATCACGCCGTCGTCAACGCCTGCATCGATCAGGCCAATGGCCGCGTGCCGGTGATTGCGGGCGCAGGTTCCAACAACACCGAAGAGGCCATCGATCTGGCTAAACACGCCGAAAAAGCCGGCGCCGACGCCGTGCTCGTCGTCACGCCCTATTACAACAAGCCAAGCCAGCGCGGCCTCTACGCCCATTACGCCGCCATCGCCAAAGCAGTGCGCCTTCCCATCGTCATCTACAATATTCCCGGCCGCTCGATCATCGACATGACGCCGGAAACAATGGGCCGGCTGGCGCATGATTGCAAAAATATCATTGCCGTCAAAGACGCCACCGGCAAGGTCGAGCGCGTCTCCGAACAGCGCCAGACCTGCGGTGAAGCCTTCGTCCAGCTTTCCGGCGAAGACGCCTCCGCGCTCGGCTTCAACGCCCATGGCGGCGTCGGCTGCATCTCGGTGACCTCCAACGTCGCTCCACGCCTGTGCGCCGAATTTCAAGCGGCGTGCCAAGCGGGTGACTATGCCAAGGCGTTGATAGTGCAGGATAAACTCATGCCGCTGCACAAGGCCATGTTCATCGAGCCAAATCCCGGCGGCGCGAAGTATGCGCTGTCAAAGCTGGGTAGAATGGAAAACGTCCAGCGTCTGCCACTGGTGCCGATTGAAGCCGCGACGGAGGCGAAGCTTGATGCGGCAATGCGCCATGCGGGCCTCGTCAATTAAGCCATGACCCAGCCCGTTAAACCGCCCAGAAAATACGCGGCGGAAAACCGCAAGGCGCGGTTCAATTATGAAATCCTCGACACGCTTGAGGCCGGAATCATGCTGTCCGGCACCGAGATCAAATCGCTGCGGGGCGGCAAGGCCAATATCGCCGATAGCTACGCCTCGGTCGAAGGCGGCGAGCTCTGGCTGATCAACTGCTATATCCCCGAATATCTGCAGGCCAACCGCGACAATCACGAGCCGCGCCGCCGCCGCAAGATCCTCGTCCACCGCAAGCAGCTGGCCAAGCTGTACCAGTCCACCGAGCGCGAAGGCATGACCATCGTGCCGCTCAACATCCACTATAATGAGAAGGGCCGTGCCAAGCTCGAGCTCGGCATCGCCCGCGGCAAGAAGCTGCACGACAAGCGCGAGAGCGAGAAGGAGCGGGACTGGTCGCGGGAGAAGGGGCGGCTGTTGCGCGACAAGGGCTGAAGGATTAATGTTTACAAGAGTGCCGTTGGTGGCGAGGAGCCGGGCTGACAGCGGATCCTGATTTGCTTCGAGGCCAAAATCATGCCCCAAAATCACAGCCGCTACCGCTCGGACCTGCCCCAGCTTCAAGGCGGGCTGTTTCTCACTGATGGCGGTCTCGAGACCACTCTGGTCTTCCATGAAGGATTGCACCTGCCCGACTTTGCCGCCTTCACCCTGTTTGGAAGTCTGGAGGGCGAAGCGGCTCTGCGGCGGTATTACGAAGCCTACGCTGATATTGCCAAACGCCGGAACACCGGCCTGATCATCGAGAGCGCGACTTGGCGGGCGAGCGCGGATTGGGGGGCCAGACTTGGCCTCACCCCGCAGGCTCTTGAAGCTGCCAACCGCAGGGCGGTTCAGCTTCTGGAGGAAGTCCGCAGCGGATATGACGGAATCCGCGTCGTGATAGCGGGCTGCGTCGGCCCGCGCGGCGACGGGTATGTTCCGGGCAATGAAATGACGGAGAGTCAGGCTGAGCTCTATCATGCGGGCCAAATCGGCACTTTTGCCGACACTGCCGCCGATATGGTGACTGTGATGACGATAAACTATGTGCAGGAGGCCGTCGGAATTGCGCGGGCCGCCAAACATCATAAAATGCCGGTGGCCATCTCTTTCACGGTGGAAACGGACGGAAACCTGCCGACAGGCCAAAGTCTGCGTTCTGCTATCAAACAGGTCGATCAGGCGACATCGGGTTACCCGTCATACTATATGATCAATTGCGCTCATCCGAGCCATTTTGGGCATGTGCTGCCCGAAGATGAGCCATGGGTGGCAAGGATCATCGGGCTGCGGGCCAACGCTTCGCGCCAAAGTCATGCGCAGCTGAACGAATCGCCGGAGCTTGACCAGGGCAACCCCGTCGAGCTCGGCCAAGACTACGCCCAGTTCAAACGCCGACTGCCGCAGCTGAAGGTAATGGGGGGATGCTGCGGCACAGATCACCGGCACATTGAACAGATTGCAATTGCATGCCAGCCATTGTTTGGGCTCAACGGCTGAGCGCCGCCTTCAGGTGTCATCCCCGAAATCTTCCGCCACCCGCCTCGGCGCGGGCCGTTCCGAGATTTCCCGGCCCATTTCCTCGCGCAGCGTCACCAGATCAACAAAATGATCCGCCTGGCGCCGCTCGTCGTCGGATAGCATCGGCGGCTGGCTGGTGACAGTCGAGATCACCGAGACTTTCCTGCCGCGCCGCTGCAAGGCTTCGACCAGCACCCGGAAGTCGCCGTCGGCACTCGGGGTAGATTGAGGTGTTCAGTCGACTGAGACTGAAGTTCTGAGGCCATCTGGCGCTGAGGCGTCGAGCGACCTGAGCGCCAGCTGCGCTGGATCGTAGTTCAACGCCGCCGCTTTCAGATAATGACTTCGCGCTTCCGCCAAAGACACAGCCACGCCTTGGCCAGCTTTATGCATGCCGCCCAGTGCGAACAAGGCTTCCGCATTGCCTTGCCGCCCAGCCTTTGTGAAAAGTTCTATGGCTTTTGAATATGATTGATCGACGCCAATTCCTGAATAATACATTTTTGCGAGAACAAGCTGCGATGGGTCATAACCTTGTTCAGATGCCAGATCGAGCCATTTGGCCGCGTCCCGCTTGTCGGCCTTCACTCCCCGACCGTTTCCATATGCCAGTCCCAGATTGTGTTGTGCTTTGGCAAACCCCTGCGCCGCAGATTTTTCCCACCAATAGATCGCCTCTTCGCGCGAGCGGATCGCGCCAACACCGTTGCTGTAACGCCATCCAAGCTTGTTTTGAGCGTCGGCGTCGCCCGCATTCGCAGATTGCCGCAGCGCCGCCGAAACAAGTTTCTCAGTCTGCCAATAGGGCGAGCAGCTTGACGCGGCGAACGAGACCGCAAAAGCGATGACGGGCAGGCCGAGGACAATGCCGGTGCGTAGCCCTGACCGCGCAGGCATCGCGTTCAGCCACTGCATGTTTGATTGGCAGCGAAGGGACAAATACCCAAATAATGCGGTTGGAAGCGAGAGAATCACGGAAGCGGCCAAGGTGAGCGCCAAACTGCCATGCGTCACACCTTTGTGGGCGAGCAGTAACTTTTCAGGCATCTGCCATGCAAAACAGGCGGAAACAACCAGCCCTCCCAAGTAGCCAATGGCGAATAAAGCAAACGTCGCGGCCAAGTGCATACTGTTGCGCTGATCGTTCCGTTTTTGAACAGTGAAGACTGACACGAGGCATTCAACTCATACTGGACAAAATCGACTCAAAGATGCCCAACAAAAGGAAACAACTCGCTAAGCCGAGTATTGGAACGCAGACAAGGTAAACGAGCGATTGCCGCAAGCAAAACGGGGCCGCCTAGACCTCGTCGCTAAACTCTTCCATCTGCCGCGCTCTCGGCGCAGGCCGCTCGCTTATTTCCCTTCCAATTTCCTCGCGCAGGCTCACCAAATCAATGAAATGATCCGCCTGACGCCGCAGGTCGTCGGAAATCATCGGCGGCTGGCTGGTGACGGTCGAGATCACCGAAACTTTCTTGCCGCGCCTTTGCAGCGCCTCGACCAGCACGCGGAAGTCGCCGTCACCTGAGAAGAGCACGAAATGGTCAACCACATCGACCAGCTCCATCGCGTCGATGGCCAGTTCAATGTCCATATTGCCCATGATCTTGCGCCGCCCCATCGCGTCGGTGAACTCTTTGGCGGGCTTCGTCACCACCTTGTAGCCATTATAGTCCAGCCAGTCGATCAAGGGGCGGATCGACGAAAATTCCTGATCTTCAATTATGGCCGTGTAATAATAGGCGCGCAAAAGATAGCCGCGCTTTTGAAAATATTTCAAAAGCTTGCGGTAATCCATGTCAAAGCCGAGCGATTTTGACGTGGCATAGAGATTGGCGCCGTCGATAAAGAGAGCAATTTTCTCCCGATTGTCAAACATGCTGTCATTCCTGAAAATGTATTTTCTATGCAATGAAATCATTGATAGCCGATTTTGCATAGATTCCAAGAGGCCCGCTGCAAATGGCGGGAACGAAGTCAGGGTTTTCCTTGTGTTTGGCTATTAATCGCGCTATGCGCACGACAAATCCCATCCACCGATGATGAAGAAAGGGGCGAAATGGCCCGCGTTACCGTTGAGGACTGCATTGACAAGGTCGATAACCGCTTTGAGCTGGTGCTGCTCGCCAGCCACCGCGCCCGGCTGATTTCGCAGGGCGCGCCGATCACCATCGACCGCGACAATGACAAAAATCCGGTCGTGGCGCTGCGCGAAATCGCCGAAGAGACCCTGTCCCCCGGCGACCTAAAGGAAGATCTGATCCATTCGCTGCAAAAGCATGTCGAAGTGGATGAGCCCGAAAACGCACCGTCGGCGATCACCGCTGACGACGAGGACAAGGTGATCATGGCCTCCGACCAAAGCGAAGACGACA
>JANMMM010000019.1:0-4388 GCA_031373225.1 Phyllobacteriaceae bacterium
GCCGCCGCCGCAGTCGATCCTTGATTTGGGCTGTGGAACGGGCCTGATCTGCAACGCCTATGCAGGGCGGGGGCATGATGTGACCGGCATTGATCCAGCGCCTGCCATGCTCAGGATTGCGCGTCGGAAGCCGTTTGGGGCGAAGATTGAATGGGTGGAAGCGACGGCGCAGACATTCCGGTCGCATAAGCGCTTCGACCTCATCATCATGACGGGGCATGCGTTTCAGGTTCTCTTGGAAGACGACGATGTCCGCTCCGCCTTTGAGACGATGCGGATGCATCTCAGGCCGGGCGGCAAGTGCGTGTTTGAATCACGCAACCGGGCGATAGACTGGGCGGCAGAGTGGAGCGGCGCATTCACACTGGAAACGCCGAAGGCGGCGGTGCATGAGTCTTGGCGTGTGTTTCCTATGACGAATGACAGGCTGAAATTTGAATCGATCTACCGCTTTCCGGATAAGACGCTGATTTCCAAGAGCGAGCTCCGCTTCATGAGCCGGGCGGAGATCGAAGCCTGTCTGGCGGCGGCTGGGCTTCGTGTTGAAAGTCTTTTCGGAGATTGGGACGGCGTGCCGTTTGATGAAAAATCATCCAAGGAAATGATCTTCACCTTGCGACCCGCATCGACGAAAACCGCGCTCCTCTGATTGCTCACAGGAACGCGGTTCGCCAAATACGCATGGCCTCCGCGATTGATACGCGTGCGAAGGAAACTAAAGCTCCGGTACGCAATACCTGATCCGGAGCGTTGGCCGCGCATTACCGCCGCCGTACGTTTCCTTTTAGAGACACATCGTTACCGTGCGGTTATCAGGAGCCTAAGCATTGGTTAATCCAGCGCTTTTTTTGGTTAGTCCGCAAAATTTGTTCAACGCTTGCCGTTGCCGCGCAGCATGGTGATGATGGCGCTGAAATCCTTGGCGCCGTTGCCGTTGGCGTTGAACAGGGCGTAGAGCTGGGCGGCGAGGTTGCCCAGCGGCGTAATGGCGGCGCTGTTCTGCGCCTCGTTCTGCGCAAGTTTCAAGTCTTTTGCCATCAGCGCAGAGGTGAAACCCGGTTTGAAATCGAAGTTCGCGGGGGATGAGGGAACCGGTCCAGGCACCGGACAGTATTTCAACAGCGCGCGGCTGATGCCGGATTTGCTGGTCGCCACATCATAGAGGACCTGCTCCGAAAGGCCGAGCTTCTCGGCGAGGAGAAAGGCTTCGGACACGCCGAGCATGGAAATGCCGAGCATGAGGTTGTTGCAGATCTTGGCAGCCTGCCCCGCGCCGTCTTCGCCGCAATGGATGATGCGCTCCGCCATCGACTGTAATATGGGCTTGGCGCGGGCGAACGCATCCGGCGCGCCGCCCGCCATTATGGTGAGCGTTCCTTCCCGAGCGCCCGCCATGCCACCTGAAACTGGCGCGTCCAATGACATGTGGTCATGGTCCGCGGCGATTTTGTGGGCCTCACGCGCGGCTTTCACTTCAATGGTCGAACAGTCAATGAAAAGCGTGCCGGGCCGCGCCATGGCGCAGAGCTCGGCATAGACATTCATCACCTTGCCGCTGTCGAGCAGCATGGTGATGACGGCGTCCGCGCCTGCGATTGCCGCCGCGCCGCTCAATTTGATGTCAACACCGTTCGCCCGGGCGGCTTCCCGGCTTGACTCGATGAGGTCAAAACCGGCGACTTTGTGACCGCTTCTGACCATGCTGGCAGCCATGGGGCCGCCCATGTTGCCGAGGCCGATAAATGCGATTGACGCCATAAATGTTCCTCCCGGCGACAGATTATGCGGGTTGGATTATTTTCATAGCAAAATTTTGCAGCCCATGCGGCGGCTTGTCTGGCTGGAGTTCGCAAGTTGGGCTAAGGCGGCATCATGACCCGCGCCATCATGCTGCAAGGAACAGGCTCCGACGTCGGCAAGACGGTGCTGGTGGCCGGACTATGCCGCCTGGCAAGAAATCGCGGCATCGAGGTCAAGCCCTTCAAGCCGCAGAACATGTCGAACAATGCGGCGGTGGCGGACGACGGCGGCGAGATCGGCCGGGCGCAATGGCTGCAGGCGTTCGCATGCGGCGTCCCGCCGTCAGTGAACATGAACCCGGTTCTGTTGAAGCCCCAGTCTGAGAACGGCTCGCAGATCATTGTTCAGGGCAAGGTCTGGGGCGAGGCGAAGGGCAGGGACTATCAGCGGCTGAAGCCGCAGCTGATGGATGCGGTGATGCAGTCCTACGCGCTTTTGAAGGAAGATGCGGACCTCATCATCGTCGAAGGAGCTGGCTCGCCTGCGGAAATCAACCTGCGGGCGGGCGACATTGCCAATATGGGCTTTGCCACACGCGCCGATGTCCCGGTCGTGCTGGTCGGGGATATCGACCGAGGCGGGGTGATTGCTTCGCTGGTTGGGACGCATGCCATATTGCCGGAGGAAGACCGGCGGATGATCGCGGGTTTTCTCATCAACAAGTTCAGGGGCGATGTGTCGCTGTTTGATGACGGCGTCAAGACAATCACGCAATACACTGGATGGCCGTGCTTCGGCGTCGTGCCTTGGCTGAAGGCAGCGTCGCGCCTTCCGCCGGAAGATTCGGTTGTGTTGGATCACTATCGGTCCGGCATGGGCGGACGAGGCAAGATAGCTGTGCTCGCACTTAACCGCATTGCCAATTTTGACGACTTTGAACCGCTGCGGCAGGAACCCAATGTCGAGCTCGTCATGGTGAAGGCGGGCGGGCGCGTTCCGGCCGACGCCGCGTTGGTGATTATTCCCGGTTCAAAATCAACCATAGCGGACTTGAAGCATCTGCGCCAAAATGGCTGGGAAGAGGACCTAAGGCGACATCACGCCTCTGGTCGGCCGATTCTAGGGATCTGTGGCGGCTTTCAGATGCTGGGCCGTGAGATAGATGACCCGCTTGGCTTGGAGGGCGAGCCGTCGAACGTCCAAGGATTGGGATTGCTTGACGTTGACACGGTTATGGAGCCGGAAAAGGCCGTGCGCAACGTTGCGGCGCACTCTGCCTTCTTCGAGGCTTCCGTTAACGGCTACGAAATCCATATAGGCCAGACAAAAGGCCCTGACTGCCACCGCGCCTTCTCCGTAATCGGCAATTGCGCCGATGGCGCTGTCTCGGCGGATGGCAGAGTGTTTGGAACTTACCTGCATGGCATCTTCGCCAGCGATGCGTTCAGGGTCTCATTCTTGAGAAAATTCGGCCTTGCCGCCAGCACAAACAATTACTGGTCCGACGTGGACACCGCACTGGATGAAATCGCGGCTGAGCTCGACCGGCTGGGGCTGGGCGCGGTTCTCGATCGCGCCCGCGCGCCTCAGATATAGTAATTGTTCAATATGTGATTTGCCGTGTCATATTCGACAATGTGCTGGCTCCAGGCAAACGCGTTGCCCTGATCATAGTCGATGAAGCGCGAATGGAGCGGCTGGCCGGAATCGTAATAGGTGGTTTCGCTGTCGATAATGCCCGGAGCGGAATAGTAGGTTGCGATGGACGACCATGGCTGATTGGACGCCTGGTCATAATTGATGTCAAAGCTGTAATAGGCTTGGCCCGCATCGAATGTGACACGGTAGTAGTCGATGACGGAGTTGGCGGAGTAATAGGTGTTGACCGTGGACCATGTCTGGCTGCCGGCCTGGTCATAATCGGAATTGATCGCGAAGTAGGGCTGCCCGGCGTCAAACTGGACGTAGTAGGTGTCGATGACGGAAGCGGTGGCCATATAGGTGTTGATCACCGACCATGTCTTGTTCCCGGCCTGGTCATAATCGGAATTGTAGCCGTAATAGCCCTGGCCCGCGTCGAAGGCGACGAAGTAGGAGTCAAGCAGCGAAGCCGTCGCAAAATAGCTGTTGATCTGCGTCCAAGTCTGGTTCCCGGCCTGATCATTGTCGGAATTGTAGCCATAGAAGCCCTGACCCGCGTCAAACAGCAGGAAATAGGAATCTGTCAGGGAGGGCGAGGAAAGATAGGTGTCAATCTTCTGCCAAGTTTGGGCGCCCGCCTGATCATAGTCCGTGTTCAGCGCGTAGTATGGCTGTCCAGCGTCGTAGATGGTCGTGGTGAAATCACGCGCATTGGCAGATGTGTAAGCCTCCTCAAGCGTCCTCCAAGTCTGGCTTCCGCCCGCATCGAAAGTATAAAAAGCGTAGGCGCCAAAAGAGCCGAGCACATAGGAGCCGGCGCTGGCAACGGCCTGCATCCAGGCCACGTTTGCCGCGTCAAGCAACGCCGCAGAGGCCTGAGTGACCACGGTGACAATTCCTGAAGCGGCGCCGTTGAGAGTCACTCCGTTGACCAGCACATTTGCGGCCGCCACCGAAAAGACCGGCGCAGCCGATGATCCGCCAAGGTAGATAAATTCATTTGCATA
>JANMMM010000020.1:0-7007 GCA_031373225.1 Phyllobacteriaceae bacterium
CATCATGGACGGGCAGGATGTTTTGAAGCTGCCCGAAAGAGAAAGGCGCAAACTGCGCGGCTCGAAAGTCTCGATGATATTCCAAGAGCCGATGAGCTCGCTCAATCCGGTTTACACGGTCGGCTCGCAAATCTGCGAAGTGCTTCACCTGCATAACAAGTTATCGCGCTCCGACGCCATGGCCAAGGCGCTCGGCTTGCTCAAGGAAGTGCAGATTCCGGACCCCGAATCCCGTCTCAAACAATATCCGCACCAATTGTCCGGCGGTCAGCGCCAGCGCGTCATGATCGCCATGGCGCTCGCCAACCGCCCGGATATTCTGATCGCCGATGAGCCGACCACCGCGCTCGATGTGACGGTGCAGGCGCAGATTCTCAATCTCATCAAGGATTTGAAGTCGAAGTACGGCATGGCGGTGATCCTCATCACGCATGACCTGACGGTGGTGCGCCAGTTTGCAGACCGCGTCTATGTGATGCAGCATGGCGAAGTGAAAGAGCACAACACGACTGCGGCCCTCTTCTCCAATCCACAGCATCCCTACACCAAGCGTCTGCTTTCCTCTGACCCGAAGGGCGTCGCCAAGCCGCTTGAGGGCAATCAGAAAAGCATCCTGACCGGCGACAATGTGCGCGTCACCTACACGCTGAAAAAGGGCGGCTTGTTCAACGCCACTTACCATCCTTTGCAGGCGGTCGACGGATTGAGCTTGGACCTGAAGCGCGGCGAGACACTTGGCCTCGTCGGCGAATCCGGCTCTGGCAAGACGACATTCGGCCAGGCGCTTATCCGCCTTCTCAACCCGCAGGAAGGCGTCATAAGTTTTGACGGCAACCGTATCGACGGGCTGGACCGCGAAGGGCTTCGCCCGTTCCGCAGCAGGATGCAGATTGTGTTCCAGGACCCGTTCTCGTCGATGAACCCGCGCATGAGCGTGCGCCAGGTCATCGAGGAGGGGCTGATCGTCAACAAGATCGGAAGCAGCGACGCCGACCGTCTCGAGCGTGTGCAGAAAGCGCTGTCCGACTCTGGCATGCCGACCGACATTCTCTCACGTTTCCCGCACGAATTTTCCGGCGGCCAGCGCCAGCGCCTCGCCATCGCCCGCGCCATCGCGCTTGAACCGGAATTCATCCTGCTCGACGAGCCGACGTCGGCGCTCGACCTGTCGGTTCAGGCGCAGATCATCGAGCTGCTGCGCAAGCTGCAGCGTGAGCGCGGGCTGTCCTATCTGTTCATCTCGCACGATTTGAAAGTCGTGCGCGCTCTGTGCCACCGCGTCATTGTCATGCAGCACGGCAAGATCATCGAACAGGGCGCGGTGGCGGATGTGATGACCAATCCGCAGACCGATTACACAAAGAAGCTGCTGCGGGCGGCTTTTGAAATAGCGGCGTAAATTCTGGAGAAATAAGATGCGCAGAAATCCCAAAATTGCTTTCATCGGCGCGGGATCGACCGTGTTTATGAAAAACATTATCGGCGACGTGCTGTACCGGCCGGCGCTCAAAGGCGCGACGGTGGCGTTGATGGACCCCAATCCCGAGCGGCTTGCCGAGTCGGCGATTGTCGCGGGCAAGCTGTCCATGACATTGGGCGCCAGCGCCAAGATTGAGACACATGCCGACCAGAGGAAAGCTCTGCAGGGCGCGGATTTCGTCGTCGTCGCCTTCCAGATCGGCGGCTATGAGCCTTCGACAGTGATCGATTTTGAGGTGCCGAAAAAATACGGCCTGCGCCACACGATCGCCGACACGCTCGGCGTCGGCGGCATCATGCGCGGACTTAGAACCGTGCCGCATCTTTGGAAACTGTGCGAGGACATGACGCAAATCTGTCCGGACGCGATCCTGATGCAGTACGTGAACCCGATGGCGATCAACACCTGGGCGATCTCGGCGAAATACCCGAAGATCCGGCAAGTTGGCCTCTGCCACTCGGTGCAGGGCACGGCGGGCGAGCTGGCGCGCGATCTCGACATGCCGATTGAACGCATCCGCTACCGCGCCGCAGGCATCAACCACATGGCATTTTTCCTGAAGTTTGAAGAGCGCATGGACGACGGCTCGTTCCGCAATCTTTATCCCGACCTTCTGGCAGGCTACCGCGATGGCCGCTTCCCCAAGCCCAGCCACTGGAACCCGCGCTGCCCCAACAAGGTGCGCTACGAGATGCTGACCCGCCTTGGCTATTTCGTCACGGAAAGCTCCGAGCATTTCGCCGAATACACGCCCTATTTCATCAAGGAGGGCCGCGAGGATCTGATCGAAAAATTCGGCATACCGCTCGATGAATATCCCAAGCGCTGCGTCGAGCAGATCGCCAAATGGAAAAACCAGTCCGATGCGTTCAAGAGCGCCGAGAAGATTGAGGTCGAGGAGAGCCATGAATATGCCTCCTCGATCATGAACTCGGTCTGGACCGGCGAGCCGTCGGTCATTTACGGAAACCAGCGCAACAATGGCTGCATCACCTCGCTGCCGGATGACTGCGCCGCTGAGGTGCCGTGCCTTGTCGATGAAAACGGCATCCAGCCGACTTTCGTCGGCGAACTGCCCAAACAGCTGACGGCGCTGATGCGCACCAATATCAATGTGCAGGAACTGACCGTGCACGCGCTGATGACGGAGAACCGCGAGCACATTTTCCACGCGGCGATGATGGACCCGCACGCGGCGGCGGAACTGGACCTCGATCAGATTTGGGCGATGACCGAAGACATGATCGCCGCCCATGGGTCGATGCTGCCGGGCTGGACGCAGGGACCGAAATTCCGGGAGGCGGCGGAGTAGGATTGGTATGAAGCTGCCGCTGATTGAGTATGGAATCGTGATGGAATTGCCGGTAGTCTTCGAAGCCTCATGACCAAGACCGCACCCCACTTCGTCATCGTCGGCGGCGGCACCGCCGGCTGGATCGCCGCGCTGATGCTGCAGGACAGCGCAAAACGCGCCAACATGCCGATGAAGATCACGGTGGTGGAAAGTTCGAAGATTCCGGTCATCGGCGTCGGCGAGGGAACCACCGCCGTGTTCCGCATCCTCCTCAAACATTTCGGCTTTGACGAATTCGAGTTCATCCGCGAGACCGGCGCGACGATCAAGTTCGGCATCCGCCACAAGGACTGGCGGAGGCTGGGCCATTCCTATGACGGCCCGATTGATGATCCCGCCAGCGTCGTGGCGCGGCCAGACGGCGCGTCCTCATCCTTCATGGACATCTACTCCGTCGCCGCAGGCCGCAGCGTCACCGAGCCGCATCTGTTTGCCTATCTGCTGGACGGCCACAAAAGCCCCTATGCCCGCAAAGCCGATGGCGGACTGATCGCGGCGGGGCCGTTTCACTATGCCTACCATTTCGATCAGGCGCTGGTCGGCAAATATCTGCGCAAGAAATCACACGGCATCGCCATGCTCGACGCGCAGGTCGTCGGCGCGCGGCGGGATGCGCAGACGGGAAACATAACCGGTCTGGTGCTGGATGAGGGTGCGGAGATGGAAGGAGATTTCTTCATCGACTGCACCGGCTTCCGCAAGCGGCTGATCGCGGGCGAAATGGGCGCGAAGTGGATTTCCTACGCGAAGGAACTGCCCGTCAACCGCGCCATGCCCTTCTGGTTGGACTTAAAGGAGGGCGAAGAGATCGCCCCCTACACACTGGCCTGGGCGCAGAAGGCCGGCTGGCTCTGGTCGATCCCGACGCAGCAGCGCTATGGCATGGGCTATGTCTATTCCGACAATTTTCTCCAGCCCGAGGACGCGCAGCGCGAAATCGAGGCCGCGCTCGGCCACCCGATCCAGCCGCGCAACGACATCAGGTTCGAAATCGGGCGGCTGGACAATTCATGGATCGGCAACTGCCTTGCGCTTGGCCTGTCGTCGAGTTTTCTCGAGCCGCTTGAAGCGACGAGCATCCACGGCACTATCGTGCAGATGATGATTTTCAGCCAGTTTCATTTGAAGAATCCGGCGCGGATGACGAGCGCTGACCGCGCCGCTTACAACGAAGCGTCCGCGCGCCAGCTCGACGATTTCCGCCGCTTTATCAATATGCACTACGTCTCCGAGCGCCGCGACACTCCGTTCTGGCAGCATGTCGCCGACACATGCATCCTGCCGGAGACGCATGAGCGGCTGGCGCAATGGTCCAAGAAGATGCCGTCAAGCGACGACTTCATCCGGCTTCCCGGCGGCTTCGCCCATGTCGAAGAACAGCTGCATTATCCGGTTCTCGACGGCCTTGGCCTTTTGAACCGAGATGTGGCGCGCGCGGAGATGGAGCGGCAGCCCTTTGCGCAGAAAGCCGCCCGCGCCGCTGCGGACACTTTGAAAAACGAATACCGGGAAGCCGCGCGCAAAACGCTGGGCCACCGCGAATTTCTGCTTTCCCTGCAATAGGAGACAATAATGTCCGCCCCCTTCAGACTGACCATCATCGGCGCCGGCTCGGTCGGCTTCACCCGCAAGCTCATAAGCGACATTTTATGCGTGCCGGAATTCGCCGGTGTTGAAATCGCGCTGACGGACATCAACCAGCACAATCTCGACATGGTGTCGGAAATCATCCAGCGCATCGTTGAGGTCAACAAGCTTCCCGCCAAAGTCATCGCAACCACCGACCGGCGCGAAGCCCTGAAGGGCGCGCGCTATGTGATGAGCTGCGTGCGCATCGGCGGGCTGGAGGCCTTCGCCGACGACATACGCATCCCGCTGAAATACGGCGTCGATCAATGCGTCGGCGACACGATCTGCGCCGGCGGCATCATGTACGGCCAGCGCACGGTGCATGCGACAATGCAGTTCTGCGCCGACATCAAGGAATTATGCGAGCCCGGAGCGCTCTTCCTCAACTATGCCAACCCGATGGCGATGAACACCTGGGCGGCGATTGAATATGCGGGCGTGAAGACCGTCGGCCTGTGCCATGGCGTGCAGAACGGCTGGCGGCAGATCGCCAAGGCGCTCGGCGTCAAAGACCATACCGAGATCGACATTGTCTGTTCGGGCATCAATCACCAGACCTGGTATATTGGCCTCAAGCATAAAGGCCGCGACATTTCCAAAGACGAGCTCGTCGCCGCCTTCGAGCGCCATCCGGTGTTTTCGAGCCAAGAGAAGGTCCGCATCGATGTGCTGAAGCGCTTTGGCTTCTACTCGACCGAGAGCAACGGCCACCTGTCCGAATATCTGCCCTGGTACCGCAAGCGCGCCGACGAGCTGACCAAATGGATTGACCTGTCGGAATGGATTCACGGCGAGACCGGCGGCTATCTCCGCTACTGCATCGAGAACCGCAACTGGTTCGAAGAGGACCATCCGAAATTCCTCGCCGATGCGCAAAAGCCGCTGTCGGGCTACGAACGCACCGATGAACATGCCAGCCATATCATTGAGGCGCTCGAGACGGGCCGCACCTACCGCGGCCATTTCAACGTGCGCAACAACGGTGTCATCAAAAATCTGCCCGAAGACTGCATCATTGAATCCCCCGGCTTCGTCGACCGTTTCGGCATCAACATGGTCGAAGGCATCACGCTGCCAGACGCCTGCGCCGCGACCTGCTCGGTCTCGGTCAATGTGCAGCGCATGTCGGTCAAAGCCGCGCTGACCGGCGATGTGGAACTGCTAAAACTCGCCGTCCTGCACGACCCGCTGGTCGGCGCGATCTGTAATCCGGACGAGGTCTGGCAGATGGTGGACGAGATGCTGGTCGCGCAGGCTATGTGGCTGCCGCAATACGCCCACGCCATTCCGGCGGCGAGGCAGCGGCTCGAAAAGCCGCTGGTCAAGACGCGCAACTGGGAAGGCGCGGCGCGGCTGAAGGTGCGATCGGTCGAAGAGCTGCGCCAGGCCAAGGCGACGCCGACCATGATGAAGTCGAGTGCGCATCTAGGGACCTCGATCAGCTAAGCGCGGCCCCTCATGATTGCAGAGTTGCGCAATCCGCAATCCTTGCCTACAAGCGTTCCGGGCGCAATTCGGCGCGAGCTCCGTCAGCCCGCTGAGGAATTGTAGAGCGGCAGATGCGTATAAGGACAATGTTGAAGCGGTTGGCGCAGCTGGCGGCGCTGGGCCTTCTGGGCTTGGCGGTCTACAAGACGCCCTATGATCCGCCTGCGCGCACGCCGCAGGAAATCTCTGATCTGACGGACATTCTCAACGAAGCGGCCTCGGTGATCGCGCCGCACAAGTCGCTTGGGAAGAAAATCAGGTTTGAAAACCTCGCGCTGTTTGAGAAAGTCGAGAAGGGAACAGAGCTGACGGAGTCCGAGAGCGCCGAATACCGGCGGCGCTACCAGCAGATCGTTCTCAACAACCAGCTGTTCTTCTGGTCTTACGACCATCAGGTCACGGCAATGCCCGACGTCGGCATGGACATGCCGAACAATGCCGGCGGGCAGGGGGTCGCTGGCAATCACGATCACCACGATGTTTCTGCACGGATCAATCTCGATCTCTTGAAAGGCAATCTCGCGCGCATCGACGCCGCCTCAGGGGTGATGGCCTCGCCCGCCCGCATCCTCGCGGCCATCAAGGCGCACAAGAACCTCACCGACCTGATGCTGCATTTCGGCACCGTGCCGCAGACAGTTTCTGTTCCCTATGTTGAAACGCCGGTCCCGCTCGGCGACACGCTCGCCGCCAATTTTGAAACCATGCTGCGCGAATACAAGACCGCACAATTCGCGCCGGTCAACTCGCCCGCCTATGTCAACGCGCTGCACGCGGCGCTTGGCGCCTATGACAAGATGATTGTTGAGGTGCAGGATCATGTCCGCTCTAAACTCGGCCCTTGGGAGCGCACGCTTGCAGGCCCCTGGCTGTCATGGCAGTCGCTGACTCCGCCGATGGGAAGCTACCATGCTTACCGTTTCCCGCGCGGCAAATCTTAGCGCATCGGTTGTTCAAATTGAATCACGTTGGCGGTCGCTGACCCAAATACGTCATTCCGGGGCCGCGAAGCGGAACCCGGAATCCAGAGTGGCGAAGAGCGAAGTTTCGCTCCTG
>JANMMM010000025.1:0-5120 GCA_031373225.1 Phyllobacteriaceae bacterium
ATCGCCGCGCGAAACCTCGTACAAGAGCTTGCCGCCCAGCTTGCCTGTCTCAATCGCGGCCAGCACGAGATCATTCATCCCGGCGAAATGCTTGTCGGCGGTTCCCCTGACATGTTCCGCGGTGGAAAAATGGATGTAGCCGTCCTGAATGTCGATTGGCGCGCCCCGGAAAACGCCTTCCGCCTCAGCTTGCAGCCATTGTTTTTGCGTGAGGATTTTGAAAATGAGCTTGGCTGTCATGACCTGTCCCTAGTGCCTTTCGCCGGGCAAATGAAGCGGCGCTTCGGCGGCGTCACAGATATTTTCCCCGTCGTATTTCCGTCGGAATGAAATGCCAATATGAAAACACAATCCTGCGAAAGGAAACCGACATGCGCCGCCTGATTGCCTCATCCCTCATGCTTTCTCTCTTCGCCCTCCCGGCGCTTGCCGAGGACGTTGTGCGATACTCCCTTGAAAAGACCGCCGACGGCTATGTGCGTATGGACAAGCAGAGCGGCCAGATGTCGCTGTGCAAGGAGGCGGACGGCCAGTTGGTCTGCCGCCTCGCCGCCGATGAGCGCGACGCCTACGAATCGGCGATGGCCTCCCTCGACAAACGCCTCGGCTCGTTGGAGCAGAAGGTGGCGGCGCTTGAGACCGGCGCGCCAAAATCGCTCAATGTCATGCCGAGTGAGGAAGAGTTCGACAAGACGCTTTCCATGATGGAGCGCTTCATGCGCCGTTTCATGGACGTGGTGAAGGAGCTTGAAGGCGACGAGGCCGAGCCACAGAAGACCTGACCTTCGCGTGGGCTGAAACTGCGCTATATGCCTTTCTTTCAGGAAGGGCATGAAATGGCGCTGTCACGGATTTCACTTCTGCTTCTGTGCATGGTTTTCGCCGCATTGATCGTCTGGACGGTGATAACCGGGGATTTCCGCGCCGAGGGCGCATGGCTTGTCTCGCACGCATGGGGCATTGTCAGCCTAGCCGACCTTTACATAGGCTTCATGATTTCTTCCGTCATCATGGCGTTTTTCGAAAAGCCAAAGGCCGCAGTGCTTTGGATTCTCCCCATTCCATTTTTGGGCAATGTCTGGACATTGGTCTGGCTCGCCTGCCGCCTGCCTGCTTTGCGCGCGAGGCTCTCCGCTCGCTGAATGAGGGCTTGAATAATATCCCGAAAGGCCAATAGATGATGAAGGCCAGATTTTGGGGGAACAAATGCCTTCCAGCGCAACCTTTATTGTCGCGGACGACCATCCGCTGCTGCGGGGCGCAATGCGCGCGGCGCTGGGCGGAGTCTCCGAGGGCGCGCAGATTCTGGAGGCTGGCGATTTTGAGACCGCATCCAGACTTGTCGGCGAAAATCCGGAAACCGACCTGATCCTTCTGGACCTGAACATGCCCGGCTCCAGCGGACTGTCGGGGCTCATCACGCTGCGTGCAATACAGCCCTCGGTGCCGGTCATCGTCATTTCGGCGTTGGATGACGGGGTCACAATCCGGCGCGCCATGGAATTGGGCGCTTCCGGGTTTGTCTCCAAATCCGCTTCTTTGGAGGAAATCCGCGCCGCGATCGCCACTGTCATGGCCGGCGGCGTCGCCGCGCCTGCGGATATCGCACACATCGCCGAGCCGGATTCAGAGGTCGCCGAACTCATCCCGCGCATCCTGAGCCTGACGCCGCAGCAAAAGCGCGTGCTGGCCATGTTGGCGGAGGGGCTGTTGAACAAGCAGATCGCCTATGAACTGAGTGTTTCGGAGTCCACCATCAAGGCGCACGTCTCCGCCATTCTGCAAAAGCTCGACGTCGATTCCCGCACGCAGGCGGTGATCAAACTATCCAAGCTCAAAAGCGAGCAGATGCGCTAATTTCTGGACTATTCAGCTGCGGCCTTGGCGGACTGGTGCGCCATAAGCGACGCCCGCAGCGCCGCCGGTTTGACCGGTTTGTTGAGAAACATGACATTCAGCCGCAGCGCCTCGGCGCGCAGTTCGCCTGACCGGTCGGCGGTTATCAGTCCGGCTGGCAGATTTTCTCTGAACTTTCGCCGCAGCGCCGCAATGACTTCGAGCCCGGTCTCTTTGTCGAGGTGATAATCGGCCAGCACAATGTCCGGACATGTGTCGAGCGCCAGCGCTGACTCGCCGCTGCTCACGCAAGTGACCCGGCAGCCCCAGCCTTCCAAAAGCAGCTTCATGCCGCCAAGTATTCGCTTGTCATTGTCGATGCACAGAACAGAGGTCTGCGGTATCGAACCGGATGGGGCGGTCTCACCGGCCTTTGCTTTGGTCCGCTGCTCCGGTTTGGCGACAATTGATCCAAGATCAGCCATGGCAAGCGTGCCGTTTCCCCGCCGCGACTGCAGCGACACGGGCAGGCCCAGCACTTTTGAAATGCGGTCAACGATGGAAAGTCCGAGCCCCAGCCCTTCAGCCTCTTTGATGCCTTCGTCCAGCCGGGTGAACTCTTTGAAAACGTGCAGGCTCATGTTCTGAGCAATGCCGATGCCAGTGTCGGCAACCTGCAAAACCGGGCCAGCGCGGCCACGCCGAACGCCGACAACAACCCCGCCCTTGCGGGTGTATTTGATGGCATTTGAAACAAGATTCTGAATGAGGCGGCGAAGAAGATTCCGGTCTGTGCGCACATGCACAGAGGTGCCGATCATCCGCAGCGAAAGGCCCTTCGATTTTGCAAGCGGCTGGAAATCCGTTTCGATCTGGCGCAGCAGCGCCTCCAGCGAAAATGCCGAAATCGACGGTTTCAGCGCCCCGGAGTCCAGCCGCGAAATTTCCAGCACAGCGCCCAAAATACTCTCCACCGCGTCCAGAGAGGATTCGATATTGCTGACAATCGCTTCGTTGCCCTCTTGGCCGAGCCGTTCGTTGAGGGACGAGCTGTAAAGGCGGGCCGCGTTCAGCGGCTGTAAGATGTCATGGCCAGCGGCGGCCAGGAAGCGCGTTTTGCCGATATTGGCGTCTTCGGCCAGCCGCTGCGTGCGCACCAGCTCGTCATTGACGCGCCGAAGCTCCGTGGTGCGCTCATTGACGCGCTGCTCCAGCATCTCGTTCACACGCAGGATGGACCGGTCTGCGGCCACACGCGCCGTGATGTCCGAAAAGGTCGCGACAAGGCCGCCATCGGGCATTGGATTGCTGCGGAACTCGATAATGCGATCAAGCCTGTGCAGTTCCAGTGTCGCCGTGGCGCCGTGCGCACTGAGCTGCGCGATGAAGGCGTGTTCGGCATTTGTGTCAATGTCGCCGCGCTCGCGCACAAATGTCAGTATGGACGACAGGGACACGCCGACCTGTCCATATTCATCCGGCAGATCAAACAGCGTTCGGAACTGCCTGTTCCAGCTCGTCAGCCGGAAGTCGCGGTCAAACACCGTGATTCCCTGCTCCATCTGGTTCAGTGCAATTTGCAGAAGATCGCGGTTCTGCTGCAGCGCCTCGCTCGCATCGTCCAGCAGGCGGAACGCATTCATTGGCGATTTGTCGTTACGCTGGAACAACAGCGACAGGATGAGCCGCGCCGATGAGGAGCCGACCGCGCTGGCGAGCAGCTGTTCCGCAAAGCGGATGGATGCGAGGTCCGCCGAGCCGAAACCGGAGAAACTGCGTCCCTCGGCCTTCTCCTGGCTTTGAAATGACCGCTCGGCGCGCTCCTCGCCGATATATCTGCCGACCGTTGTCTTCAGTTCGTCAAGCGTCACCTGTGTGCGGAAACGGCGCAGGCTCGGCCTGGGCGCAATGTCACGGGGCACGAACAATGACGCCTGAATGCGCTCAAGCGGCTGTGAAGCGCGCGACAGGGAGCCCAGCACATAAAGCGAGACATTGAAAAGCAGGCTCCAGATCACCCCATGGGTCAAAGGCGAGGCTTCAAGCCCGAAAAGGCGCTGCGGCGACAGCGCCGAAATGCCAAAAAGACCGTTCTTGACAAAATCCGCCTCAGGACCGGCGATGGTGGGGAGCAGCAGCGTATAGAACCAGACAACAGTTCCGGCTCCCATCCCAAGCAGTGCGCCGCGCCCATTGGCCCCGCGCCAGATCAGCCCGCCGAAGAATGCCGGGGCGAACTGCGCGATGGCGGCAAACGAGATCAGGCCGACAGAGGCAAGGCGGAAATTACTCTCCGTGGCGCGGTAATAGACATAGGCGGCAAGCAATATGCAGAAGATCGCCGCGCGGCGGACATTGAGGATCGTGGCGGGAAGGTCTTCTCCCGCCTGCTGCGGCCGCTGCACATAACGGCGCAGCATGACTGGCAGAACGAGGTCGTTTGATATCATGATCGACAGCGCCACGCTGGCCACCATCACCATGGCGGTGGCTGCGGAAAGCCCGCCAATGAACACTGTCAGCGACACAAGGTCCGCCCCCGCCGAAAGCGGCAGCGCCAGCACATAAAAGTCGGCAGGCGCGGCGCTGCCCAGATTAACGACGCCCGACATGGCGATTGGCAGCACAAAAAGGTTGATCGCCACAAGATAGAGCGGAAACATCCATGTCGCGGTTGAAAGCTCCGAAATATTCCGGTTTTCGACGATCATGACATGGAACTGTCTTGGCAGCATGATGATGGCACATGCGCTGAGGCCGATATAGGTGAACCAGTTGCTCAAATTGGTTGGCTGGGAAAGCGCCGCATTTGCCTGCGGACTGGCGCTGATTTTGGCCATCAGCTCAACCGGCGGGCCGAACAGAAAGAATGTGATGGCGGTGCCAGCAAGAATAAATGCCGACAGCTTGATAACGGACTCAACCGCCACCGCCAGAATGAGCCCGTTCTGATGTTCAGTCGCATCCGCATGCCGCGTGCCAAAGAGCACGGCGAACACAGCCAGCGCCGCGGCGACCACAAATGAAAAATCGGTGATCAAAAATTCGCTGACGGTGCCGCCATAACCGTAGTGCTCCATAACCAGATCGAACGAACCCGAAATCGCTTTCAGCTGCAGCGCGATATAGGGAATTGCGCCAACCACCGCGATGATTGTCGCAAGCGAGGCGACCGCAAAGCTCTTGCCATAGCGGGCCGCCAGAAAATCGGCGATCGACGTGATGCGTTCGGCCTTTGACAGCTTGACGATCCGCCGCAGCAGCGCGTGGCCGAAGGTGAACAC
>JANMMM010000082.1:0-3220 GCA_031373225.1 Phyllobacteriaceae bacterium
GCGCCTCTTGCGCCAGAGCCGCGCCGAAAAAATTCGGGATGTCCCGCCGCGCGAAGAAATCGCGTCCAAGCCGGTTGCGGCTCATCAGCCGGGAGGCCGCCTCGCGCATCGCCTCAAGCCGCTTCAAGCGGAACTGCAGCACGGCCGCCAGATCCTCGCCGCTTTCGCCGCCATCATTGTCGGTCTTTGGAAATAGAAGCTTGCTCTTGAGGAAGGCAAGCCAAGCGGCCATAACGAGATAGTCCGCCGCCAGCTCGATGCGCAGGCCCTGCGCCGTGCGGACAAATTCCAGATATTGCTCGGCGAGCGCCCGGATCGAGATGCGGGCGAGATCAACCTTCTGCCCGCGCGCCAGATGCAAAAGCAGGTCAAGCGGACCTTCAAAGCCGCCGACATCAACGACCAGCGACGCGTCGGAGCTGGTGCGGTTCTCCTCCCAAAGCGCGTCGAACGGCGCATCGCCGCCCCCCGCCGCTTTGTTGGATGCCATCATTGTCCCATTCCCAATCACGCGACTGCGGAAAGCAGCCCGTCAAATTCAGTCCTGAGCGCCACTTCGTCATGGTAGTCCATCGCGTCAATCCGCGCCAGCGCCGCTTCGGCTCGTTGCAGCGGCTTTTCCGAAAGGACCGGCGCTTGATCGGCCACCGCGATCATCTCATCCATAATGCCGTGGCAATGCAGCGCCATATCGCATCCCGCGTCGAAAATAGCACGGGCGCGCTGGCTCATATCCCCAGAAAGCGCGTTCATCGACAGATCGTCGGTCATCAAGAGGCCATCATACTTCAAATAGCCGCGAATAATTTCCTCAATGACTATAGGCGAGGCCGTGGCGGGCCGCTCGACGTCAATCGCCGTGAAAATCACGTGCCCGGTCATCGCCAGCGGCAGGTCGGACATCGCGGCGAAAGGCACGAAATCATGCGCTTTCAATTCATCTAGGCTCGCCGTCACCACCGGCACATTATGATGGCTGTCGGCCATGCCGCGCCCATGCCCCGGCATATGCTTCATGACCGGCAAGACGCCGCCGTCCATCAGCCCCAGCGCCGCCTCACGGCCCATTTCTGTGACGGTCTTCGGATCGAACCCATAGGCCCGGTCGCCTATCACATTGTCCGCGCCCTCAACCGGCACATCCAGCACCGGCAGGCAGTCGACATTGATGCCGAGCTTGCGCAAGTCCATTGCATGCAGCCGCGAAAGAATGCGCGCCGCCTGCCTCCCCGCTGACGGGCTCTGGCGGTAAATGGCGCCGAGCGCCGCGCCGGACGGATAATTCGGCGCAAGCGGCGGCCGCAGCCGCTGCACCCTGCCGCCTTCCTGATCGATCAGAACCGGCGCATTCGACCTGCCTACCGCATCGCGGAACGAGGCGGTCAAATCAGATATCTGGTTCGTCTCTTTGAGATTGCGGGCAAAAAGGATGAAGCCCCAGGGCCGCCTGTCGTCGAAAAATGCTTTCTCCTCGGCGCTGAGCTCAGTGCCAAGGCAGCCGGATATCATTGCAATTGATTCGCACATGACGAACTCCTAGCGAAAATCGCGCACTTCTGCACATCAAAAGCAAAAGGCGGCACGCAGGCCGCCTTTGAACATTAATTGCCCGCAGGCGCTCACCGCGCCACAAGACACTGTCCGCCGGCGGACTTGTACTTGGCGCAAAGCGCTGTCGCCTCCTGCTTCGATCCCGCCGGAATGCGGACGCGGTAGAATGTACCCTTGCCGGGAATGTCCGCCTTCTGGATTTTGGCGCTGCGCCCGCCCAGCACATTGCCGAATTTGCGGTTCAGCGACTGCCAGGTCGCCTGCGCCGCGTCCGGCGATGTCGCGGAGGCGATCTGGATGACATAGCTGCCGCCGGACGGCGCTGGCGCGGGGGAAAACGCGGCCACCTCCTCCGCCTGCGGAGATTTGCCTGTCTTGGCGACGATGGTGACTGGCTGATCCGAAGGGCGGCCATCGACCAGCGGAATGTTGGCTGCGGCGACTTCACGCAGCGCCTCAGTCTTCGTCGGCTTTTGCGTCACTTTTTTCACCTTGACGGGTTTCGCAACAGGCTTTGCTTCTTCGGCGGCAGGCGCTGCGGCAGCAACCTCTGGCGTTACAGCGGCAGCTTCTGGCGCGGCGGCAATGTCCTCGAGCGCGGCGGGGGCCGCTTCATCAACTTTTGCAACGGCGCCGACTGCTTCCTCTGGGAACACAGCGGATGTCTGTACCTTCTTTACAGGCACAACGGATTCAGCGGGCGCGGCCATCACAGGTTCAATCGGCTCTGGCACCGCTGCGGGCGCGGCGCGCTCTTCAAGCGAACCGTCCGACTTGACGACCATGGTGCGGACTTTTTTCGGCGAGACGCTGGCGACTTCGCTCTTGACCAAAGACGCATCATCCGACGGCTGCTCGGCGACGCGCTCTTCCGACTTGGCGTTTGCGTCAACTGGCACTTCGGCTGTCACAGCCTCCTGCAGCGCCGGATCGGTATTCGCCGTCGCCGGCAGCACCACGCGTGGCGCGGTCTTTTCGGCCAAATCAACGGGCGTTTCGGTGTTCGAGACCAGCGCAGTCTGCGCAGCGTCAGCGGGCTTGTCGCCGGCGGCCTTTTCAAAAACAGCGATATCCTGATTGGGAACCACCTTTCCGCCCGGCGTTTCAGGCGCGACTTTCACCGGACCGGTGTCAGCTTTGAGAACCACAGTCGCTGCGGCGGTCGTGGGGGCGCTGTCGCCGCCGCGCGTCAGAGCGAAAGCGCCGATGCCGCCGACCAGCGCCAGAGCGCCGAGGCCCGCTGCCATCAGATAGGAACGGCCCGAACTGCGCCGCGCGGCGGTCGAAGCCTGCGGCACGTCAAGGCTTGCGCCGAAATTGTCATCATCATCCAGCACAAAGCCGTGCTGCGGCTGGCTTTGCCGCGAGACAGTCGCCGCCGCTGCTGCGGCGGCCGCCTGCCCCAGGCCGACAGCGCTGTAATCACGCTGCTGCTCGAGGTCGGCGATCGCCTCGTTGATCTGGTCATAGTCTTCGTCTTCATAGGTTGCGGCCTGCACGGACGGTGCCCGCGGATAGGCCGCGTCGGCGTTCGGCTGCTGGTAAGCGGGCGCAAAGCCGCCGTCATATTCATCGCCGGGATCAGCGCTCTGGGTCTTTTCCCCCGCGTCATAGTCAAAATCCGGAACGTCAAGATCGCCGGTCGCCTCGACGCCGCGCGCCTCATGGG
>JANMMM010000123.1:0-5372 GCA_031373225.1 Phyllobacteriaceae bacterium
GCGGGCCAAACGCCTGAGAAAATCCATTCCGGTGTCGCATTGGATGAAGAGCGAGCGCAAGCGGGTGAGCGCCGGCCGCTTTGTCATCGAGGTCACCCGCATGTATGCCAGCGCCATGAAACTCTCCAAGCGCTTCACCAAAGACTTCAATTCCTTCTGGGGCCTGAAGCCCGGTTTCACCTACAAGGTCGAGGACTAAGCCATGAGTTCATACAGCAAGGAAGTCATCCGCGATCTCGCCGCCGGCACGCTGCCTTGGCCGCAGACCAAGCGCATCATGAGTGCCCACAAGGACGAGGACCGCTTCTTCAAAATCCTCAGTGTCTATCAGGACCGGATGAGCTGGAAGGAACGTATCCTGCTGCCGGTTGGCGATCATCTGTTCATCGTGCAAGGCAAAAAGCGCCGTGTCATTAAATGCGAGTGCGGCCATGAATTTGGCCACTACAGGAAGAACTGGAAACTTGCGGCCAATATCAATGTCCGCAACACCCAGAATGCGCTTCGCGAACTTTATCCAAACAACGACATTCCTAACCCGGAGTGGATGGAAATCCGCGAATTCCTGTGCCCGGCCTGCGGTACCTTGCACGAGGTCGAGGCCTGCGCGCCCGGTTACCCAATCGTGCATGACTTTGAACCGGACCTTGAAGCGTTCTATCGTGACTGGCTGAAGCAGCCTCTTCCCAAGGAGTAACCCGATGAGCAAGCCGAGGCCCAATATCGTTCTCCTGATGGTCGACCAGCTTGCGGCATCAGCACTTGCTGCCTATGGCCATCCGCTGGTGAAAACGCCCCACATTGATTCAATCGCCAAGCGCGGCGCGGTGTTTGACAACTTCTATTCGAACTTCCCGCTGTGCGCCCCGGCGCGCCTGGCGCTGATGACGGGGAAATTATGCTCCAACATCCAGGCTTGGGACAATGCGGCGCAAATCCCCGCTGATATTCCGACATTCGCCCATTATCTCCGTGTGCTTGGCTACCGCACTTGCCTGTCCGGCAAAATGCACTTCATCGGGCCCGACCAATTGCACGGCTTTGAGGAGCGCGTGACGACGGACATCTGTCCTTCCGACTTCAACTGGACAGCCGACTGGGACGATCCCTGGCGCACCATGGACTGGTTCCATGATATGAAGAATGTCAGCAACGCGGGCATCGCCGAGCGCTCATTGCAGCAGGATTACGATGAGGAAGTGGCGCACAACGCAACGCGCAAGATTTTCGACTGGGCCCGTGAGCCTGACAAGCGGCCCTTCCTGCTCGTGGCGTCATTCACCCATCCGCATGATCCCTATGTCACGCCGCGCCGATTCTGGGACCTGTACAAGCATGACGAGATCAACATGCCGCGGGTGCCGTTCATTCCACCCGACAAGCGCGATCCGCACAGCCGCAGACTTTGGGAACAGTATGACCGGGGCGAATTCGGCGTCGGCGACGAGCATGTGCGCAATGCGCGCCACGCCTATTACGGCAGCATCTCCTACGTCGACGAGCGTATTGGCGAAGTGCTTGATACCCTCAAGCGTGCCAATCTCATGGACGACACGGTTGTGATATTTTGCGCCGACCATGGCGACATGCTGGGCGAGCGCGGGCTCTGGTACAAGATGAGCTTCTATGATTGGTCGTCGCGCGTGCCGCTGATCATGGCGGGTCCTGGGGTTCCGGAGGGCCGGCGGATCAAGGCTAATTGCAGCCTTGTCGATATCCTGCCAACGCTCGTCGATCTGGCGATGACAAATGAGTGGGAGGGATATCCCGAGCCGCCAGACGGCGAAAGCCTGCTGCCGCTTCTGAAGCAAGACAGCGACAGCCGCATTGCGGCGAGCGAATTGATGTCGGAAGGGGTCGCCGCGCCCTATGTCCTGCTGCGCAAGGGCAATTACAAACTCACCTATGTGGAGCACGATCCGCCGCAGCTGTTCGACATGGAGGCGGACCGCGACGAACTGTATGACCTCGCCACCAGCCCCGCCCATGCGGAAGTCCTCAAGGATATGCTGGCGGAAGTTGCCCGGCGCTGGGACATGCCGCTCCTCAAAAAGGAAATCATCACCAGCCAGCGCCGCCGCCGCCTCGTCTACAAGGCGCTCACCACCGGCAAGATTACGCCGTGGGATTACCAGCCGTGGCAGGATGCTTCGCTGCAATACTATCGTGGCACGAAATCCTATCACGAAGCCGAGGCGCGAGATATCCTGAAGCCATGACACAATATCTCAAAGGGCGGTCAGCGCTCATAACCGGGGGCCTCACGGGCCAGGGGTTTGCCATTGCGCAGGCGCTCACTGCCAAGGGCGCCAATGTGGCCGTGGGTTCCTATATCGGAGCAGCGAAAGGGCGGAGCGGCGATGCGGCTGCCTATCCGGAGCCGGAAGAGGCCGACACCGTCAGGCGCAAACTCGCTGACTCCGGCACGAAGGTTTATGCGGGCCATCTGGATGTCCGCGACACGGCGGTCATCAAATCTTTTATCGCAAGTGCCGCAAGCCTCTGCGGAACCTTTGATATACTAGTGAACGCAGCCGGCACCACCGCCGAGCAGCCGGTTTGCGGCCATACGGACGATCTCTGGCTCAAAATCATCGACACTAACCTGAATGGCGCCTTCCGCATGACGCGTGAACTGCTGCCCGGCATGATCGCGCGAAAATGGGGCCGCGTGGTCAACATAGGCTCCACCGCAGCTTCCGTGGGCTGGAAGGATAACCCCGCTTATTGCGCGTCAAAATCCGGTTTGCTCGGGCTTACGCGCTGCATTGGGCTCGAGGGGGCGGCGCACGGCGTTTCCTGCGTGATGATCAGCCCAACCTGGGTTGAAACCGAGCTGATGCAGCGCAACGTGGCGCACGTCGTGGCCAATGAAGGCAAGGGTAAAGCCGTTGCCCAGGCCATGGCGGAAATCGCCGATCAGAACCCGCAGAAACGCATCATTCAACCCAGCGAAGTCGCGGCCCTCGCGGCATTTTTGTGCCGTGATGACGCGAAAGGAATTACGGCTGAAAACATTCAGGTCACGGGCGGCGCTTTGTGGTGAACATCGACGTGAGCCCACGACGATTGATGCGATAAATACAAGGGTGAGTTCAAACATGGTGAAAGAGCGCTGTCGCGCTTTGAGTCAAAATGGCAAGTATTGACCTGCCTCTGATTTTCGCCCGCGACATTCAAGTCATGTGGGGCGGCGGTTTGAACCCTCAATCAGCCCCTGCTCGCACTACGCATCAAATGTTCTGAGGGCTGCTTCCGCAAACGCAACATCATTGATGTGCGCATCGAGTTCAATCAGTTCGACATTTGGCGGGCAATAGGCTCGCATGGCCTGGCAAAACTCTGCCAGTCCGCCGGGGTTACTCAGTGGACTTCCGGCGCGGTCCCATTCGTTTCCACCTTGCGTTGGCAAGATGAACGTGACTGGACCATTGGCAACGGCAAGTTTTTCACAGATTGTTTTTGCCACAATGCAGCGCTCGTCCGCTGTTTGAACAACGGAGGTCAGCAGGCGGTTGTGGGCATGAGCAGAACGGCCCTCCAACGCCGTGGGCAACGGCTGCCACCCCACAAGATGGACCAGATCAGAACAGCCAATAGACACCAATTGTGGAATGCCAACGCGGCCTGCGTGGGTCATGCGGTCTGGCCCGGCGCTGATGGCGGAGCCGAAGAGGTGATTGGCGACTTCCTGTGGCGCGAAATCAAACACTGCTGAAAATGCGCCTTCAGCCGCAAGGCTTTCAAACGCCCGCCCGCCCCTGCCGGTGGCGTTAAACACAGCGACTTCAAAACCGCGTTGTTCGAGTGCTGGCTTCAATCTGACCATATAGCGCAAGACGGTTTTACCAAAGCTGGTCATGCCGATGAGAGGCCTGTCGCGCTTTGGCATTTCTACAGCGCGTACCGCTCCCAACGCGGCACCTGCGGCCTGGCTGAGCGATGCTTTGCAGACGGAGTTCAATCCATACAATTCGCCCGCCCACAGGATCATCTGCACATCGGCGGCTAATCGCTCGGGTGGGATCATGGGTGAAAAACTGACAGTGAAGACGATAAATTTTGGCACACCCAGAGGCAGTGCCGCACAGAGATCCAAAGCAAGATCAGTTCCCATCGATCCACCCAGCACGATCACGCCATGAACCTTGCCGCTTGCAACAAGCTGAGACGCCAGCTCAGCGGACCCTTGCGCCATGATTTGCATGGCGGCATTTTCGTTTTCTGTCGCAATTGCTGCTTCAATGCTCGATCTGCCAGCGGCCGCGACGTCGTGTTTGGAAATGTTCGTGGGTTTGGCGGGATCGCCTAACGCGGACACGTCCATTGTCACCACTTTGCCACCCTGCGCGACAATGACGCCGCAGAGGTAGTTCAGTTCATCGTTCTTGGTGTCGTAAGTGCCTACGACAAGGATGGTGTGTTCTTGCGTGCTCACAATTGAATCCATGCCGTTTTGAGGTTCTGGCACTTATCGAAGGCATGTAGCGATTTGTCGTGACCATTGCCCGACTGTTTATGACCACCGAGTGGAGCGGCATTATCGGCCACTCATAAGTGTTGACATGCACGACTCCGGCATTGATGCCACGCACCATGCGGTGGGCTCGCGACAAATTCGATGTCCACACCGCCGAGGCCAGCCCATACTTGGTGCCATTGGCAATGCGCAACGCGTCTGTTTCGTCTTCGAATGGAATGACGGAAAGCACTGGTCCGAACACTTCCTCCTGCGCCACCACCATGTTGGGCGTCACACCATCAAGAATGGTGGGAGACATGAAGAAGCCACCGGTACATTCCAGAATCCGTTTTCCACCCGTGCGTAAATTCACACCTTCACTCACGGCCGATGCAACGTAGTCCAAATCTTTTTGGAGCCGTTCAAGACTTGTCACGGCGCCGCTTTCGGTTTCGAGGTCCAGTGGATCACCCACTTTCATTTTTTCCGCAATTTCAACAAGTTTGTTGGTGAATTCCTTGTGGATGGATTTTTCCACTAATAGGCGCGAACCAGCCACACATACCTGCCCCGCATTGCGGAAGATGCCCGCAATGGAAATTTTCGCCGCATGATCCAGACTAGGCGCATCAGCGAACACAATCTTGGGAGACTTGCCGCCAAGTTCCAAATACACGCGCTTCAAATTGGATAGCGCCGCATACTGCAGCAACTTGCGGCCAACGATTCCCGAACTAGTAAAAGTCAGCACATCCACATCCATGTGCAACGCCAGCGCTTCGCTCGTGACCGAGCCACGCCCGGTCACGGCATTCAGCAAACCATCAGGCAATCCAGCTTCAGCACATATTTCAGCGAGGCGCAGAAGTGAAAGAGAGGCGAGTTCAGCTGGATTCAAGACTACGGAATT
>JANMMM010000143.1:0-2540 GCA_031373225.1 Phyllobacteriaceae bacterium
CATTTTCATCGTGAAACACGGCAACGATGGCGCTACCGGCGCTACGTGCTTCGCCAATGAGGGAAAGTACCCGATCACGGTTCTGCTCATCGAGCGAAGCGGTTGGCTCATCAAGCAGCAACACGGGATGATGGGCTGCAAAGCCGCGGGCAATATTGACGCGCTGTTGTTCACCACCAGAAAATGTCATGGGAGACAGCAACCAAAGCTTTTCCGGAATATTGAGGCGGGAAAGCAAATCTTTTGCCCGCTCCTCGGCGGCCCCTGGCGAAATACCACGCTCGATCAATGGTTCTGCCACAATATCAAGGGCGGGCACGCGCGGGATCACGCGCAGGAACTGGGTTACATAGCCAATCGTTTGCTGGCGCATGACAATCATCTCACGGGGCTCAGTCTGCACGGCATCCACCCAGGCGCCGTCATGAAACACACGGATCGCGCCACTTGTCGCCTTGTAGGAGCCATAGATGAGTTTGAGCAGCGAACTCTTGCCACGGCCCGATGGCCCGGTGACCGCCACCGCCTCTCCCCTGCTCACTTCAAGACTGACATCATCGAGCACGGAGATACTCACACCACCTTGCTGATGCAGCGTGAATTCCTTGCAAAGCTTTTCAATCTTTAACATCGCGGCCATCAGCATCACACCTGCAATACGGAAGAGACCAGCAGCTGCGTGTAGGGTTGCTGCGGATCCTCAAGAATCTGATCGGTAAGCCCTGTTTCAATCACCCTGCCTCCCTGCATCACCATCATGCGGGTTGACAGGAGACGTGCGACGGCAAGGTCATGGGTAACAATCACGGCCGCGAGACCCAACCTGCGCACAAGGCCGCGCATGAGATCGAGAAGGCGTGCCTGCACCGATACATCAAGGCCGCCTGTTGGTTCATCCATGAAGATGAGGCGCGGCGCGGTCACGAGATTGCGGGCAATCTGAAGGCGCTGCCGCATGCCGCCGGAATAGGACCAGGGGCTGTCGTCGATGCGATCCGTTGCAATCTCAACACGTGTGAGCCAGTCCAAGGCTGTGCCGCGAATCTTGCCGTAGTGCCGCTCGCCCACAGCCATCAACCGCTCGCCAACGTTGGCTCCGGCTGACACGCCCATGCGCAATCCTTCGCGCGCGTCCTGGTGGACAAATCCCCAATCGGTGCGCATGAGAAAACGGCGCTCCGCCTCGCTCATGGCATCGAGGGCCACAAACCTGCCGTCGCGTGTAGTGTAACGAACCTTGCCGGATGTGGGCTCCATCTGGCCGGAAATACATTTGAGCAGTGTTGTCTTGCCGGAACCCGATTCGCCCACAATGGCGAGCACTTCACCGGACCAGAGATCGAGAGATGCGCCCGCACAGCCGACGCGCGCGTTGTAATGCTTGGACAGGTTTTCGACCGAAAGAAGCGGAGTCATGCAGCCCTCTGCCGCTTGCCGCAGTAGTCCGTATCGGAGCAGACAAACATGCGTCCGCCATGATCGTCGATGACAATTTCATCCAGGAAGCTTTTTCGCGAACCGCAAATTTCACAGGGCTTATCCCAACTTTGCTGGGTGAACGGATAGTCTTCGAAATCAAGACTTTTCACCGAAGTATAAGGAGGAAGGGCATAGATTCGTTTTTCGCGGCCTGCGCCAAACAATTGCAGGGCCGGACAGTTATCGAGTTTTGGATTGTCGAATTTGGGAATGGGCGAGGGATCAAACACATAGCGGCCATTGACCAGGGCTGGGTAGTCATAGGACGTGGCTATTTCACCATAACGCGCGATGTCTTCGTAGAGCTTCACATGCATGACGCCGTATTCCTCGAGGGCGTGCATCTTGCGTGTTTCGGTTTCGCGAGATTCAAGAAAGCGCAAAGGCTCCGGTATCGGTACCTGGAACACAAGAGTTTGCTTTTCCGTGAGCGCCAATTCGGGGATGCGGTGCCTGGTTTGAATGATTGTTGCGTCTTCGGTTGTCTCAGTGGTTTTGATACCAGCGGTCTTGACGAAGAATTTGCGAATGCTGACGGCATTGGTCGTGTCGTCAGCACCCTGGTCAATAACCTTGAGCGTATCTTCCGGTGTGAGGATCGCCGCTGTCACTTGCACGCCGCCCGTGCCCCAGCCCAGCGGCATGGGCATTTCGCGGGCGGCAAACGGGACCTGATAGCCGGGAATTGCCACGGCCTTAAGAATTGCGCGGCGGATCATGCGTTTTGTCTGTTCATTGAGATAGGCGAAGTTATAGGCTGGAGCGTTCATTCAGCGGCCTTTTGCAGTGAAATTGCTTCGGCACGCAGTTGGCGCAGCAGAACCAGCTCAGCTTGAAAATCTACATAATGTGGCAACTTGAGATGTTCGACAAAACCCGTGGCTTGGACGTTATCGCAATGGGAAATCACAAACTCCTCGTCCTGGGCAGGTGCTGCCCGTTCTTCACCGAGTTCATCGGCCCGCAGCGATCGGTCCACCAGCGCCATGGCCATTACCTTGCGTTCGCAATGACCGAATCCCAACCCGTAGCCGCGCGTAAACTGCGGCGGCACATCGGCG
>JANMMM010000214.1:0-31056 GCA_031373225.1 Phyllobacteriaceae bacterium
GTCGAGAAACGGGTGGATGGATTCAAACTGCACGTGAAGCAGCCCCGCCTTGATGAGCGGCGGGATTGATGGCGTTGCGGCGTGAATGAATTTTTCGAACTGGTCAAGCACCGGCAAAAGCAAGTGCGGCGGCGGCGGAACGTAGACGGCGTTGCCGGGGCGCGTGCCACCGATCCAGTTCTGTGTGGTCCTAAATTCGCCCGGCGCCATCGCCGAGCCGCGCCCGCTGCCGAGAAGCACCGCATGCATCTCGCAGATGAGACGGAGCGAAAGCGGCAGCGTCTTCATCAATTCCAGCCCATGCATCATGGCGCTGACGTAGTTCGACACTTCGCGGATGTCATTGACCGGCGACCCGGCGACCGCGTCGGTTTCATAGCGAAGAAGGTCGTTCAGTGTGGATTGTGTGCCTTCTATCTGCGACGACAGGACCGCTTCCTTGCGCACATACATATAGAGGAACAATTCTTTGTCAGGCAGGAGGAGCGAAATCCCATCCAGCCGACCAAGCGCCCGGTCGGCGGCGCTGAGCCGCTCCAGGAGGCCTGAAAGTTCCAGCGGCGGATCGGGCGGCAGCGGCGGGGGCATAAAGGCCCGCAATTTCTCGCCGCCAGCCGCCGTCTCGAAATAAGTGCCAAGCCGTCCAGACATGCGAACTTCCATGTTGAGCAGCTTAAATAGCGGACTCTACTAATAAAGAAAAGCAGCAAAATCTTAATTAGTGGATATGGCTGCCCATCAACGCCAAGAAGGCGTCCAACCCAGCCGATGTCAGTTCCTCATGCGGGGTCAGGTGTTCGATTCACTTATGCGGTGCCAGCTTCCCAGCGCATTTTGAACCAAAAGAGCGCAGTGTCCCGCTCAGGCTGGAGGCGGCAGGACGCCCATGCCGTATTTGCCGAACAGGGCGACGATTTTGCCCATGTCAGGCGGTCCCGGAGGCACCTCGGCGAGTTCCCGGAAGAAGGACTGGAAAGATTTTCCGGGGGTGACGACCCATGTGGTCATGCCTGGCTTTTTGCCGACATTGGTGAAGGCGTGCGGCGTGCCGCGGGCGAAATTCATCACCGCGCCCGGCCCGGCAGGATAGAGCTTGCCATCAAGAAAGACTTCATAGTCGCCGTCCATGACGAAGATCACTTCGTCCTCGAGGCTGTGAACATGAGGCGGTATGCCGGCGCCCGGCGGCGACAGCAGATCGAAGACATAGTAGGCTCCGCCGGTCTGTTCGCTGGTGACTTTCTCCTTTGCAGTGTGGCCAAGCTCATTGAGGACCCGGCCTTCCTGCGCCGGCATGACAAAAGCCGGGTTTTTCGAAATTGTGATCATGATTGCCTCCTTTGGAGGCGTCAAAGACTTTCGCCGGCTTTCCAGATTGAACAGCGCAGGCAGCCGCCCGCCGGCCACAAACTCTTCAACGACATCCCACGCCCGATGGGATGGCCGACATTACGCCTGATCGGTGGCCAGCACAAGAATTTCGGTTGACCCAACGGAACAACCCGACGCCTTGCTGTCGCTCCACTGGCAATGCTTGGCCGGACGTATTTTTTAGAAGTTCCCTCCCCCGCGGAGCGGGAGAGGGTGTGCCGGGAGGGACACGTATCAATCATAGAGAACGGCGGCTACCTTCGGGTCGGCCATGTTGGCCTTGTCGTACCAGTAGAAGCCGGTGTCGATGACCTTTTCGAGTTTCTCGCCCTTCAGCGCCTTGGCCAGCGAGTTGACAACGCATTCGCCGATGCCGACCGGGTTCTGCGTGATCGAGCCAAGCAGAGTGCCGTCATTGATGGCGTCCTTCTGGGTCTTGCCTGAATCGTAGCCGATGGCGACGACCTTCGAGCCGGATTCCTTCTTGGCGACGGCAAGACCGATGGCTGCGCCCTCATTCGAGGCGAATATGCCCTTCAGATTCGGGAATGCCTGCATGGTCGCCTTGATGTCGTCGGCGGACTTCAGCGCGTCATTGGCGTATTTGATGTCAACGATGGTGATCTTCGGGTACTTTTCCTTCATCCGGTTGACGAAACCGTCGCGGCGGCCAATGCCTGTGGCGGAGGTCTGATCGTGGATCTGCGCGGCGACTTCGCCTTCGCCGCCAATGGCTTCGGCCATCTTGTCGGCGGCTGCGCCTGCGGCGGCGACATTGTCGGTGGTGCAGGTTGTCAGCGGCAGGTCGCCCTCGACGCCGGAGTCAAACGCCACGATCGGAATGCCCGCGTCCGCAGCCTTCTGCAAAGCCGGAATCTGCGCCTGCGAGTCGAGCGCGGCAAAGCCGATGCCCTGCGGCTTCTTGGCGATGGCGGCGTTCAGAATGTCGGTCTGCTTGTCGATTTCGGCTTCCGTGTTCGGGCCTTCAAACGTGATGGTCACCTTGTTGGCCGCCGCAGCGGATTCAGCGCCGGCTTTCACAGCCTGCCAGAACTGGTGGCTGAAGCCCTTGGCGATGATCGGGAAGTAGATGTCCTCTGCCTTGGCGGCTGACGAGAAGGCTGTGGCGGCGCTCAGCGCGAACGCGGATGCGATCAGAATTTTTTTCATATTTTCACTCCCAGTGATTTGACTTTTTTGCCGTGACAATCACGGTCAAACGCTTGGTTCCTATTTACTCTGCTAGTTTCTACGCCCTCCTTCGCAGCATGATGTCGACGTAAACGGCGACGATGATGATGACGCCCGTCACGACGATCTTCCACTCTTCCTGCACGCCCATGACGCGCAGGCCGTTGGTCAGAACGCTCATGATGAAAGCGCCGATGATGGTTCCGAGGATCGTGCCCCGCCCGCCCGACAGCGAGGTGCCGCCGATGACGACCGCTGCGATGGCATCGAGCTCATAGCCAAGGCCGAGCGCCGGCTGGGCCGAATTGAGGCGCGAGGAGACCAGAAGCCCCGCAACGCCGCAGATCAGCCCGCTCAGCGAATAGGTGACGATTTTCCAGAAATCGACATTCATGCCGGAAAGCCGCGCCGCCTCCTCATTTGAGCCGAGCGCGAAAACATAGCGGCCAAAGATGGTGCGGTTGAGGATGATTGAGGCAATAATTGCCACGCCGAACATGACCAGCACGCCGTTCGGAATCTCGAGGCCCGGGATGAGATTGGTGATCGAGCTTTCCGGCGAGATATATTTGTAGTTGGGCGTCGAGTTGAAATAGAGCGGTTTTGCCCCGGAAAACACCAGAGCCAGCCCGCGCGCGATCTGCATCATGCCGAGCGTTGCGATGAACGGCGGAATTTTCAATTTTGCGATGGTCACGCCCGAAATTGCGCCCATAAAAGCCCCTGACGCCATCGCCCCGATGATCCCGACGATCAGCGGCATGCCAAAATTAGTGAGAATAATGCCCGCCATCACTGCCGTCAGCGTCATCATCGTGCCGACCGCCAGATCGATGCCGGCGGTGATGATGACGAAGGTGACCGCGACGCCGAGCACGCCGTTGACGGCGGTGGCCTGCATGATGTTGACCATGTTGTTCCATGCGGCAAAGTTCGGCGCAAACAGGCTGAAAAAAGCCAGAAGCAGAATGAGCACCACAAAGGCCACGGCCTTCTGCAGCGCCGCCAAGGTGAAGAAGCCGGACTTCTCCGTCCGCGCCGTTGATAGGGTAGTGTCGGTCATTTGAGTCTTCCCCTCTAAGCAGCCTTTGCCTGGCGCTGCGTGGCGAGCGTCATGATGGATTCCTGCGTGGCCGTCTTGCCGTCAAGCTCGCCAGTGATGCGGCCCTCGCACATGACAATGACGCGGTGCGACAGGCGCAGAACTTCCGGCAGCTCGGACGAGATCACCACGATGCTCTTGCCCTGCGCCGCCAAATTCTGCAGCAGTTTGTAAATTTCGGCCTTCGCGCCAATATCGATGCCGCGCGTCGGCTCGTCGAAAAACAGAATGTCGCAGTCGCGCAGCAGCCATTTGGCGATAACCACCTTCTGCTGGTTGCCGCCGGACAGAAGGCGCGTCTCCTGTTCGACCGATGGCGTCTTGACCTTGAGCAGGTCGACATATTTGCCGGCGGTCTTTTTCAGCTCCGGATCGCGCATCCAGACTTTCGCCGAGGTGAAACGCGGCCAGGACGCCATGGTGATATTGTCGCGCACCGACATCGGCGTCACAAGACCGAAATGCTTGCGGTCTTCGCTGAGATACGCCAGGCCAAGGCCGACAGCGTCCTGCGGACTGTTGATTTTCACCGTCTTGCCGTGCACCTTGATCTCGCCGCTGTCGATTGCATCCGCGCCGAATATCGCCCGCGCCACTTCCGTGCGGCCCGCGCCCATCAGGCCGGCGAAGCCGAGAATTTCGCCCTTGCGCAGCGCAAAGCTCACATCCTTGACGAATTTGCCGCGGTTCAGCCCGGTGACGCGCAGCGTCTCCTCCCGCCCATGCGTGCCGTCCGCCCGGGTGGCATCCGCCAGCTCGCGCCCCACCATCATCGAGATGATTTTCGAAATCGGCGTCGAAGGCGCATCCAGCGTCTCGATATACGCTCCGTCGCGCATGATTGTCACGCGGTCGGCGATGCTTTTGACCTCGTCCATCTTGTGGGTGATGTAGACAATGCCGACGCCGTGCGACTTCAGATCCTTGATGACGGCGAACAGATGCCCGACCTCGGTTTCATTGAGCGCCGATGTCGGCTCATCCATGATCAGCACTTTGGAATTGAACGACAGCGCCTTGGCGATCTCCACCAGCTGCTGGCGCGCCACGGTCAGTGTTCCGACTTCCGTCTTCGGGTCGATATTGACCTTCATGCGCTTGAACAAAGCGGCCGCGTCGGTGTTCATCGTGGCTTCGTCCACGAACATACCCATGCCGCGCGTCGGCTCGCGCCCGATGAATATGTTCTGCGCGACGGTGAGGTGGTTCATCAGGAAGAGCTCCTGATGAATGATGCTGATTCCAAGCGCCTGCGCGGCGCGCGGGCCGGAGATCGACACCTGCTGGCCCGACACTTCAATCGTTCCGCTGTCCGGCTGATAGATGCCGGACAGAATTTTCATCAGCGTGGATTTTCCAGCGCCATTCTCACCCATCAGCGCATGCACTTCGCCGGGGCGCAAATCAAAGCGCACTGATTTCAGCGCATGCACGCCGGGGAACCGCTTCTCAATGGCTTCCGCCTTGATCAGAACAGAGTCTGTCACACTGGTGCTTGGCATTGGCGCACGTTCCTCCCTCGCGCGTTCGGCGTGCAGCTCACGCCAAAACCACCCTGACCATTTGACAGCCACGATGCCTTTAGGGAAACCTATTGCGCGTATGCGGCAATCCGGCAAGCCGGAGTCTTGCCAGAAAAGATCAATTGAGCAATATTCTTGATCAAATTTGATCAATCGTCCGGAGGCCGCCATCCCGCGCATCACCTTGCAAAACGTGGCTGAACTGGCGCGAGTCGGCAGCGCCACAGTTGAGCGCGTGCTCAACGGGCGCGGCGGCGTGCGGCCGGCAACCGTTGATAAGGTGCTCGCCGCAGCGCGCGCCCTTGATTATCCCAAGCGCCTGCCCGAGCTTCATCGAAGCATGACGCGGATTGAGGTTCTGATGCTGCATCCTGAACTTTCTTTCACTGCGCGGCTGTCGCGAAGTTTCGAGCGCATCGCCGCCAGCCTCAATCCGTCGATTGTGGTTCATCGCACTATTTTGGATGAGAACAGCCCGCTTGTAATCGCCAAGCGGATTCTCCAGCCGGCATTGCGGCGCTCTGCATTGGTGGCTGCGATGCCGCAGCACCCGGCCATCAGCGCAGCGCTGGAGACTGTGCAAAGCGGCGGCGTCCCGGTCATCCAGATCATTTCGCGCATGAAGGGCGGCGGCATGACCTATGTGGGGATCGACAATGACGCCGCGGGCCGCATGGCAGGCTTTCTTATGGCGGGCATGCAGCGGACGGCCGGGACTGTTGCGGCGCTCTGCCACTCCCAAATCTATTCGGTGCACCGCGACAGGATACGCGGCTTTTCGAACTTTCTGGCGCGGCCCCAGGCCTCGCATCTGAAATTCCAACAAGCCGCGTTCACGCATGACGATGAAAACGAAATAGCAAAAGTCGCCTCCGATCTCTTGCGCGGCATTCCCGATCTCGTCGGCCTTTACTGCGCGGGCGGCGATTATGGCCCCCTGTGCGATCTGCTGCGCCGCCGCCGGAAGAGCCGCGAGATTTGCGTGATAGGACATGAGCTGACGGAGCAAAGCGCCGCAGCGCTGAAAGATGGAACAATGTCCGCCATCATCGATCAGGCCCCGGAAACTCAGGCGCGGCGCGCGCTGGACGCCGCGCTCCACAGGCTGGGCCTGCTTGAAACCGAAGTGGATCCGTCGCCTATCCGCTTCGTCACCATCACTGCCGAAAATCTATGATCCAAACCGCCCGAAATTGGCCGGGCTGGATTCCAATTCAGGGTCCGCGCCTTTGACCCGTCACCGCGCCAGAAACAGCGGCAGCGGCGGTTTATCCAGCATGCTCTTGGTCACGCCGCCGAAAATGCGCTCGCGCAGCCGCGAGTGGCCGTAGGCGCCCATGACGAGCAGGTCCGCCTGCATGTCGGCGGCGTGCTGCGAGAGGACGTCAGAGATCAAATGTCCGGCGCTTGGCAGCCGGTCGACGGTGACTTTGAAACCGCGCCGCGCCAGATAGGCCGCAATGTCCGCGCCCGGCTCCGCGCCGTTTTCGCCCTGCGTCTGCGGGTCCACCATGACGATTCGCACGTCCTCGGCGCCTTGCAGATAATCCAGCGCCTCATGCACGGCGCGGGCGGCCTCGACGCGTGAATCCCAGGCGATCATCACCCGCTTCGGCGGCCAGACCGCATTTGTGCCCTTTGGCGCCAGGAGCACGGCGTTGCGCGCGTTGAACAATGTTCCTTCAATTGCCGCCGTGGGCAGCATCCTGTCCTCACCGACCGCAGCATTGATAAGGGTGAGGTCGGTGTACAGCGCGCGCCTGCCGATCTCCTCATCCATCATTCCCGCTTCCGCATAGGCGCTCGACACATCGCAGGACACGCCAGAAGCCGATAATTGCGCAGTGACAACAGCAACAATTTTCTTGAGCGCCTCCAAATCGGACTGCCGTTCCCTTGTCCATGAATCTGAGACCGCCAAGCCGTACTCGCCCATCGGGACCGGCGGCGCAAAGGCGGCGGCGAGAACAGAAAGATGCGCGCCGGTATTATCGCAAAAGGCGGCGGCGTCATGCACGCTGGCGGAGGAATCGGCGGCGGGAACCACAAGAAGCACTGTTTTGGCCATGGCTTGGTCTCCTTCTGCTTCGCGGCCGCATGGGCCGCTTTCAACACATGGTGACGCGATTTAGCTCCGGAAACATTGCGCTGGGACAAATCTGGATCATACAACAGAAGAATTACCGAGCGCGCCGGGGCCACTTGAACTCGCCTGCATAATAGCGCAGTTTCCGGCATCAATGTGATGTTCCGGGAGGTTGGATTGGCCAAGAACGCAGCATCGGCAGCTTTGGACGGTCCGGAAAAAATCTGGCTGAAAAGCTATCATCCCTCAATCCCCGCCGTCCTGCCGCCGCTGGCGCATCCAAATGTCGCCGCGCTGCTGCTCGACGCCTGCCGGAAATTTGCCGCCCGCCCCGCGTTCCGGCTGATGGGCAAGAGCATGTCGTTTGCCGAGGTGGACGCGCATTCGGCGGCGCTGGGCGCTTATCTGCAGTCGCTTGGGTTGACCAAAGGCGCGCGGGTGGCGCTGATGATGCCGAACATTCTGCAATATCCGGTCGCAATCCTCGCCGTGCTGCGCGCGGGCTACACCGTGGTCAATGTCAACCCGCTCTATACGGCCCGCGAACTTGAGCATCAGCTCAATGACAGCGGCGCTGAGACAATTATCATCATCGAGAATTTCGCCACGACGCTGCAAACGGTGCTGCCCAAGACCAAGATCAGAAACATCATTGTCACAGGCGTCGGCGACATGCTGGGACTGAAGGGCCATGTGGTCAATTTCGTGCTGCGGCATGTGAAAAAGGCGGTGCCTTCCTTTTCACTGCCGGGCGCTGTCCGCTTCAATGCAGCGCTTTCCGCCGGGCGCGGCATGAGCCTGCAGGCGGTGGACATCGCCGAAAAAGACGTGGCATTTCTGCAATATACCGGCGGGACCACCGGCGTTTCCAAGGGCGCGACGCTGACGCATTCGAACATCATGTCGAATATGGCCCAGAACGGAGCTTGGCTGAAACCGGTCACCGAGGCGCGCGGCGTGCCGGACGATATGGTCTTCGTCTGCGCGCTGCCGCTCTACCATATTTTTGCGCTGACCGTCTGCATGATGCAGGGGATGGAACTGGGCGCCTGCAATCTGCTCATTCCCAACCCGCGCGACATGCCGGGCTTTGTCAAAGAGCTGCAGACATCCAAGATGCATTTCTTCCCCGGCCTCAACACTTTGTTCAACGGGCTGATGAACAATCCGGATTTCGCCAAGCTCGATTTTTCCTCGATGCTGCTGACCATGGGCGGCGGCATGGCGGTGCAGAGCAGCGTGGCGGAGCGGTGGGAGAAAATCACCGGGCATGTCATCCATGAAGGTTACGGCCTGTCGGAGACCTCGCCGGTTGCCACAGCCAATCCGTTTGACATCAAAAAATACACCGGCACGATCGGTCTGCCCCTGCCCTCGACCGACATTGCGATCCGCGACGATGACGGCAACGATTTGCCGCATGGCGAGGTCGGCGAAATCTGCATCCGCGGGCCGCAGGTGATGGCCGGCTATTGGCAGCGGCCGGACGAGACGGCGAACGTCATGACGGCGGACGGGTATTTCAAATCCGGCGACATGGGGTTCATGGACCCCAACGGCTACACCAAGATCGTTGACCGCAAGAAGGACATGGTGCTGGTCTCCGGTTTCAACGTCTATCCGAACGAAGTCGAAGACGTGATCTCATCGCATCCGGGCGTGCTGGAATGCGCGGTCGTTGGCGTCAAGGACGAGCAGACGGGCGAGGCGGTGAAGCTGTTTGTGGTGAAGAAGGACCCGAACCTCACCGAAGAGAGCATCCGCGAATTCTGCCTCGACAAGCTGACCAATTATAAGCGGCCGAAATTCATCGTGTTCCGCGCCGATCTGCCGAAAACCAATGTCGGAAAGATATTGCGGCGGGAGCTGCGCGACGAGAAATAGCTACCTGCCAACGCTTTCCAGCCATTGCGGCAGGTCCGCGATTGACGGGAGGACGGCGTCGGCTTTCTCAGCCAGTTCGGCGCGCCCCGTGGTGCCGGTCAGAACGCCGATGGCCGCGCCTGCGCCCGCGTTGCGCGCCATTTCAAGGTCGTGCAGATTGTCTCCGACGACCAGTGCCTCCTTAGGCTCAATTTCAAGCAGCTTGCAGGCAAGATGGACCGGGTCAGCGGCGGGCTTCGGGTTTTTGACGCTGTCATAGCCGAGGAACGCCGAGAACAGGTGCGCAACTCCGAAGTTTTCGATTGTCCGCCGCGCCGCAGCTTCAAGATCGTTGGTGACCACCGCGAGCTTCCGCCCTTCGCCGCGCAGGTGGCGCAGCGTATCCGAAAGGCCGGGAACCGGCACAGCGGCTGCGGGGCCCTCTTCGACAAATGCGCGGTCCATGCGGGCTTTCCACAAGGCGAGGCGCTTCGGGTCATCGCCGCCGATCCAAAGCCGGACGATGGTTTCCGTCGTTCCGGCGGCGAGCTCCGATCCGGCAATGAACCGGTTCGCCGCGCGGTCGTAACCGCCGATGGCAAGCAGGCGCTCAGCCTCGGCATTGTCGCCCTCCGCCGCCTCCAGCGCCAGCTTTTCGTAGAGCGCCAGCCAGGTGCCGTTGAAATCAACGAGTGTGCCGTCCTTGTCGAAGAGGATGGCTTTGAATTTGGGGAGAGCATGGCGGATCGTCAAAATCCAGCCTCGCGGGTGTGTTTGACAGCCAGGACCAGGACCGAGCGGCCATCGTACCGGTAACGCGCGATGTAACCGCTGTTGCGAAACACAATAAACAAGTCGCGAAGCCCGGGTGGATCGCTTAAGACCGGCCGCCCAGCTTCAGGGAAGTCGGCAAGAAGGTTGAGCGCCTCGGCAATCGCCTCTGAAGCCGCGCGCGCGGCGCGCGGATTTTTTCCTTCAAGAAAGGCCCTGAGCCGCCTCACATCGACAAGCGCTTTCGAAGAATAGATTATGTGTGGCATTCGGGGGGCGGAAGCTCATTCTCGGTCCCCCAGCTTTCAAGCCAGGTTATCATCTCTTGATGGGTTACGTGCAGTCCGGTGGCCTGATACTCCTCCCAAGCCTCATCGGCCTCCCGATTGAACGCCTCGCGCTTTTCCTCCCGCTCCACATATTGCTCGATGGCGGCCTTCATGACCCAATGCGACGAGCGCTGTTTGGCCTCGGCAAGATGCTTCACTCGTTCCTTCATTTCCGGTTCGAGTTTGAGCGTTGCGGTTGCTTGTGGCATGGAGGTGCTCCTTAGTAATTAAAGGTAACACCTTTGCGGCGCGGGTTCAATGCAAATGACCGCCTACTTCCCCAGCCCCTGCACATGCTTCACCAGCCCCGCCGTCGAAGCATCCCTTGCGCCCGCAGCTTTCTTGCCCTGCACCACCGGCAGAAGCGCGGTCGCCAGTTCCTTGCCAAGCTCGACGCCCCATTGGTCGAAGGCGTTGATGCCGTAGAGCGCCGCTTCGACGAAGACCCGGTGCTCATAGAGCGCGACGAGGCGGCCGAAGGCGTGAGGGGTGAGTTTCCTGTGCACCAGCGTCAGAGTCGGGCGGTTGCCGGGGAAGACTTTGTGCGGGGCGAGCTCGTCGGCGTCTTTTTTGGACATGCCTTTCGCCGTCAGCTGCTCCCTTGCCTCGTCCAGCGTGCGGCCTTTCATCAGGGCTTCGGACTGGGCGAAGCAGTTGGCGAGCAGCATGTCGTGATGGACTTTCAGGTCCGGCTCGAAACTCTCCGCCGCCACGATGAACTCGACCGGCACAATATCGGTGCCCTGGTGCAGCAATTGGAAGAAGGCGTGCTGGCCGTTGGTGCCCGGCTCGCCCCAGACGACCGGACCTGTTGGGCCTGACACGCGCTTGCCTTTCGCCGTCACCTGCTTGCCGTTCGATTCCATGTCGAGCTGCTGCAGATAGGCGGGCAGGCGCGACAGGCGCTGGTCGTATGGGATGACGGCGCGGGTCGGATATCCGCAGGTGGCGCGGTGCCAGTAGCCGATCAGGCCGAGCATGACGGGCAGGTTCTTCGCCAAGGGGGCAGTGCGAAAATGCTCGTCCATCGCATGCGCGCCATCAAGGAATTCGCCGAAACATTTCGGGCCGACGGCGAGCATCAAAGGCAGGCCAATGGCCGACCAGATGGAATAGCGGCCGCCGACCCAGTCCCAGAAGCCGAACACCCGGTCCGGAGCGATGCCGAAGGCTGCTACCTTGTCGAGCGCCGTCGAGATGGCGGCGAAATGCGCGCCGACGGCTTTTTCGCCCAGAGCTTTGATGATCCAGCGCCGCGCCGTGTCGGCGTTGGTCATGGTCTCGATGGTGGTGAAGGTTTTGGAGGCCACGAGAAAAAGCGTTGTGTCGGGGTTCAGCCCCTTCAGCGTGTCGGCCATATGCGCGCCGTCAACATTTGAGACGAAGTGCAGCTTCGGCCCGTCATGGAACGGCGCCAGCGCCAAAGTCGCCATTGCGGGGCCGAGGTCCGAGCCGCCAATGCCGATGTTGACGACGTCGGTGAAGGCCCAGCCCTTGGACGAGATGATCTTGCCGGAACGGACAGCGTCGGCGAACGCGCCCATGCGGGCGAGCACCTCGTTGATGCCAGGCATGATGTCCGCGCCATCGACTTTGATGGGCCGGTTGGAGCGGTTGCGCAGGGCGGTGTGCAGGACGGCGCGGTCTTCCGTCGAGTTGATCCTGTCGCCGGAAAACATGCGGTCGCGCTTTTTCTTCACATGCGCGGCGTCGGCGAGGTCCAGAAGGAGCTTGACCGTGTCGCTGTTGACGCCGCATTTTGACCAGTCGAACAACAGGTCATCCAGTGTCAGCGAGTGCTTTTGGAACCGCTTGGAATCCTCGGCAAACGCCTTGCGCATGTCGCGCGGCGCGTCTTTCTTGAAATGGGATTTCAGCGCGGCGATGGCGTCGGACTTGGCTTGGTTGGACATGGGTTCCTCACTCGATACAACGAAAATCAAACTGGGTTCGGTTGGCAGATCGCTGTGCCTGCACCCTGGGCGCCGCCCCTCATCCGACCCTACGGGCCACCTTCTCCCCGCTAGAACGGGGAGAAGGGAAGAAAGTCTAGTGATTATCGCGCGGGATGCCCTTGGTCTGGGCGATGCGCTGGTAGTTGACGGCGGGCTTCAGCACCATGCCGGCACCGAGCTGATCGACGATGCCGCGCTGGATTTCCTGCCACGGCGTCTGATGCGCGGGGTAGTCGTAGCCGCCGTTTGCTGCGAGCGTGTCGCGGCGCTTGGAGAGTTCAGCCTCATCTATCAGAATGTTGGCCGTGCCTTTGCCGAGATCGACCCGGATGCGGTCGCCGTCCTTCAGCAGCGCCAGCCCGCCGCCGACAGCGGCTTCGGGCGAAGCGTTCAATATTGAAGGCGAGCCGGAGGTGCCGGACTGGCGTCCGTCGCCAATGCAGGGCAAGGCGTTGATGCCGCGCCTCAACAGATAGTTCGGCGGCTGCATGTTGACGACTTCCGCCGCGCCGGGATAGCCGATGGCGCCTGTGCCGCGCATGAACAGGATCGTGTGCTCATCGATGTTCAGCGCCGGGTCGTCGATGCGGGAATGGTAATCCTCAGGCCCGTCAAACACCTGCGCCCTGCCCTCGAATGCCTCCGGATCGTTGGGGTTGGACAGATAACGCTGGCGGAATTCCGGCGAGATGACGCTGGTTTTCATGATCGCCGTGTCGAAGAGGTTGCCTTTCAAATTGATGAATCCCGCCTCCTTCTTCAGCGGGTCTGCGACGGTGCGGATGACGTCCTTGTTGAGGTTTTCCGCATGGGCGCAGTTTTCGCCCATGCTCTTGCCATTCGCGGTGATCTGGCCGGGATGCGGCAAGAGACCTGCTTTCATCAGCTCGTTGACCACGGCGGGAACGCCGCCGGCGCGGTGATAGTCTTCGCCAAGATATTCGCCGGCGGGCTGCAAGTTGACCAGCAGCGGGATCTTGTGGCCGACGGACTGCCAGTCGTCATTGTCCAGCTTGACGCCGAGATGGCGGGCGATGCCGTTGAGATGGATCGGCGCATTGGTCGAACCGCCGATGGCGGAATTGATGACGATGGCGTTTTCGAAAGCTTCGCGCGTCATGATGTCGGAAGGCTTCAGGTCTTCGTGCACCATGCCGACAATGCGGCGGCCGGTCTCGTACGAAATCTGGCCGCGCTCTCGGTAAGGCGCGGGAATGGCGGCGGAGCCGGGAAGCTGCATTCCCAATGCTTCGGCGAGCGAATTCATCGTCGTCGCCGTGCCCATCGTGTTGCAATAGCCGACGGAGGGGGCGGAGGAGGCGACGATGTTCATAAACTCGTCATAGTCAATTTCGCCGGACGACAGTCTTGCGCGGGATTTCCAGACGATGGTGCCGGAGCCGGTGCGCTCGCCATGGTGCCAGCCGTTCAGCATCGGGCCGACTGAGAGTGCGATGGCCGGGATGTTCACAGTGGCCGCCGCCATCAGCATGGCGGGCGTGGTCTTGTCGCAGCCGATGGTCAGCACCACGCCGTCGAGCGGGTAGCCGTAGAGCACTTCCACCAGCGACAGGTAAGCGAGGTTGCGGTCGAGCGAGGCGGTCGGGCGCTTGCCGGTTTCTTGGATCGGATGGCAGGGGAACTCGAGCGGCACGCCGCCCGCCGCAATGATGCCGTCGCGGACGCGCTTGGCAAGTTCGATATGATGTCGGTTGCACGGCGACAGGTCGGAACCGGACTGGGCGATGCCGATAACCGGCCTTCCGTCCTGCAGCTCTTCGCGGGTCAGGCCGAAGTTCAGATAACGCTCCAGATACAGCGCGGTCATGCCCGGATTGTGGGGATTGTTGAACCATTCCTGCGAGCGCAGCCGTCTGGTAGATTTTGTGGTCATGGGAGCGGCAATACCTTTGTATGGGGTTTCATTGCGGTCAGTTTTCTTTACGCTGGAAAGCAAGGATTTCACAAGTCCGCTGAACACAGGGAGTGGCAAAGAATGGCAATGAACATGCAGGGCGAGGAGCGCATCGCGGCCCCGGTTGACGCCGTCTGGGCGGCGCTGAACAATCCCGACGTGCTGAAGGCCTGCATTCCGGGCTGCGAGGCGCTGGAGAAAAAGTCTGACACGCAGATGTCTGCGACAGTCGCGCTCAAGCTTGGGCCGGTAAAAGCGCGATTCACCGGTGATGTGCAGCTCAAAAATCTCAAACCGCCGCATTCCTACACGATCCAGGGCGAGGGCAAGGGCGGCATCGCCGGCTTTGCCAAAGGCGGGGCGGACGTGACGCTGACGCAGGATGGCGACGGGACCATTCTCGCTTACTCGGTGAACGCCGATGTCGGCGGCAAGATTGCGCAGCTGGGATCGCGGCTGATTGATTCGACGGCGAAGAAACTCGCCGGGCAGTTTTTCGCCAATCTTAATGCGCAGGTTTCCGGCGCGCCGTAAGCCATGCTGTCGGAATTCTGCGCCTGCCTGCCGCTCTGGAGCTGATTGCGCGATGCGGAAATGACACATAGATTCGCTCGTATCGGCGGAGGCGCGGGCTTGGGTCAGCAGGAATTTGATTTTGTCATTGTCGGCGCGGGTTCGGCTGGCTGCGTCTTGGGCGACAGGCTGTCGGCGAGCGGAAAGCACACGGTGCTCTTGCTGGAAGCAGGCGGCAGCGACCGGCGATTCTACATTCAGATGCCGCTTGGCTACGGCAAGACGTTCTTCGATCCGAGCGTTAATTGGATGTATCGGACAGAGCCTGATCCCGGCATGGACGGCAACGCCGACTTCTGGCCGCGCGGCAAGGTCTTGGGCGGCTCAAGCTCGATCAACGCGCTCGTCTATGTGCGCGGCCAGCGCCAGGATTTTGACCGCTGGCGCGCTGCTGGCAATCCAGGCTGGGGGTATGACGATGTGCTGCCGCTGTTCAAAGCCATGGAAGACAATGATTTCGGCGCGGATGACTATCACGGCGCGGGCGGGCCGCTGCATGTGACGGACATCCGGAAAGAAGTTCATCCCTTGTGCGGAGCATTTTTCAAGGCCGGCGAGCAGGCGGGCCTGAAACGTAACCCGGACTTTAATGGCGCCGTGCAGGAAGGCGTCGGTCACTTTCAGATCAACACCAGGAATGGCAAGCGCTGTTCGGCGGCGGACGCGTTCTTGCGCCCCGCGCTCAAGCGGCAGAATTTGTCGCTGATGAGCGAGGCGCTGGTCAGCAAGGTGACTTTCTCCGGGAGGACTGCGACCGGCGTGGAATATGTCAAAGGCGGGCAGACTCACCGGGTCAAGGCGCGGCGCGAGGTGATCCTGTGCGGCGGCACGGTCAACACGCCGCAGCTTTTGCAAATGTCGGGCGTCGGACCCGCCGCGCTCCTCAAGGAGCACGAAATTGCGGTCATTGACGACAATCCCAATGTCGGCCAGAATCTTTCCGACCATCAGGGCATCAACTACACGTATGAAGCTCATGTGCCGACGATGAACCAGATGCTGCGGCCTTGGTGGGGCAAGCTCTGGGCGGGATTGCAATATCTCGCCTTCAAGAGCGGCCCGCTGTCGATTTCAATGAACCATGCAGGCGGGTTCTTCCGGACATCGGAAAAGCACAAAACGCCCAATATGCAGCTGTACTTTCAGGCGTTCTCGACGCTGAAGCCTAAGCTTGGCGAGCGGCCGATCCTGACGCCGGACCCGTTTCCCGGGTTTTCAATCGGACTGTCGAACTGCAGGCCGACCAGCCGGGGCTCGATCAACATCAAGTCGGCGGATCCATCGGTTCATCCGAAGATTGTCGGCAATGTTTTTTCGACAGACCATGATGTTGAAGAAATGCTGGAAGCGGTGAAGTTCATCCGCACCATCGCACGCCAGCCTGCGATGCGCGATATCATCAAGGCCGAGATCGCGCCGGGGCCGTCGGTTCAGAGCGACGAAGATGTCGTTCTCGATTTCCGCCGCCGCTCCGGAACGGTCTACCATCCGGTTTCGACATGCCGGATGGGCCCGGATCCAAGAACATCGGTCGTCGATCCTAGACTGAAAGCACATGGTGTTTCGGGCCTGCGAATCGCCGATTGCTCGGTGTTTCCTGACATTATTTCCGGCAACACTAACGCCGCAGCGATGATGGTTGGGGCAAAGGCGGCGGATTTGATTCTGGCGGACTGCGGCAATTGATCACTTTATGTGAATAATCGTAGAATTCGTTAAAGTTTGCCCCATATCTTTGAATGTGCACATAGGCAAACCGGCCGCGAACAGCTATGGCCCTTTGTTGACAGATTTAACCTCCGTTCAGAGAGGCCATATTGGACCAGTCCGTTTCCGCCATAACTCCCGCGCTTGAACGCGACTGGATTTCCGCTCTCCACGCCTACCGGGCCTCCGACATCAGGCAGAGCATTTTCGAAATTGTGGTGACCGCCGGGCCGTTTGTCATGCTCTGGGCGGCAACTTGGGCGGCGCTGCAGTTCAGCTTCTGGCTTTCGCTTTTGGTGTCAGTGCCTGCCGGCGCGTTTCTCGTGCGGCTGTTTCTGATCCAGCATGATTGCGGCCATGGGGCGATGTTCAAGAAAAAGGCGTCGAATGACTGGGTTGGCCGCGTGCTCGGCGTGTTCACGATGACGCCCTATGATGTGTGGCGCAAACAGCATTCAATTCATCACGCCACGCACGGCAACCTCGACAAGCGCGGCATGGGCGACATTGATCTCTGGACGCTGCAGGAATACCGGGCGCAGCCCTTGCTAAAGCGTTTTCTCTACCGGCTATACCGGCACCCAATCGTCATGTTCGGGCTGGGGCCAAGCTTTGTCTTTTTCATTCTGTACCGCTATCCGTCGGGGCTCTTAAACGCCGGCTGGATTTACTGGATCAGCGCCATGGGCACCAACCTTGGCATACTCGCCGCCGCTGGGCTCATGATGTGGTGGCTGGGCTGGGGCGCGTTCCTGATGGTGCATATTCCCATCGTGATCATCGCCGCGACAATCGGCATCTGGCTCTTCTACGTGCAGCACCAGTTTGAGGACGCGTTCTGGGAAGAGGGCGAGAATTGGTCTTTGCAGGACGCGGCGCTTTATGGCAGCTCGTTCTACGATCTTCCCAAGCCGCTGCAATGGCTGACCGCCAATATTGGCGTGCACCATGTGCATCATCTCTACAGCAAGATTCCGTTTTACAAGCTGCACAAGGTTATGAACGACTTTCCGGAGCTTGCGGGCTTCCGCCGCCTGACATTCGTGGAAAGCCTTGCCTGCCTGAGGCTGCGGCTGTGGGACGAGGACAGCAAGCGTATGGTGACATTGCAGGAAGCGGCGCGCGCGCCTGTCTGAACATTCAGTCGGCCAGCCCCAATTCATCGAGCCTTTGCCGCTGGCGGTGCATTTCCAGAAAAATTCCATAATCCCGGTCAAAGCGCTTTCGCGCCTCCGGGTTCGGCTCACGCCGCGCGCCGCCTTGGTGCATGGCGGCGCAGGCGTCGGCGAGCGACGGGTAAAGGCCAGCCGCTGTCGCGGCCACCATGCCGGTGCCAAGCAGGGTTGAATCCTCGGTCAAAGGCTCGATCACCGTGCAGCCGGTGGCGTCGGCGTAAAGTTCCATCAGGATCGGGTTTTTGGTGTGGCCGCCGGTGATGTGCAGCGTGTCGATGCCATAGCCGTTTTCGTTCAGCGCATCGAGAATGTGGCGCACGCCAAGCGCTATGCTGACGGCGGTGCGCCAATAGAGATGACACAGACTGTCAAAGCCGGCGTCCAGCGAAAGCCCTGAGATGACGCCGAGAGCATGCGGATCGGCGAAGGGCGAGCGGTTGCCGTGAAAATCCGGCAGGACATGCAGGCGTCCGGCAAGATCAAGCCCAGACTCCTGCCGCATTTCCATGATGCGGTCAGTGATTTTTCTGTGCATCGCCGCATCCGGTTCGCCGCCTGCGCCATGCAGGCGTATCACATGGTCGAGCAGCGCCCCGGTTGCCGACTGGCCGCCTTCATTGAGCCAGAAATCATTGAGCGCAGCGCCAAGATAGGGTCCCCAGATGCCGCGCGCGGGCCGCGCCTCAGACGATAATGTCGTGACGCAGCTGGATGTCCCGGCGATCAAAGCCATGTGGCGGTCAACACCTTCGCGGCTCTGCGCGCAGAAGCCGATGACGCCGAGCGTGCCGCCATAGGCGTCGATGAGGCCCGCGCCGACTTTGCAGTTTTCTGAAAGGCCGAGTTCGGCAGACGCAGCTTTGGAAAGGGTGCCGATGCAAGTTCCCACGGGAACGACCGAGAGCGCGGCGAGACTGCAGTCGAAAAGGTCGTCAATGCCGACGCTTTCAAAAAAGTCTCTGCTCCAACCCTTTTCCTCATGCGCCAGATAGGTCCATTTGCAGGTCAGCGTGCATTGCGAGCGCGCCTGTGACCCCGAGGCGCGCCAGGTGAGAAAATCGGCCAGGTCAAACACCTGCGCGATGCGCGGCCATGACTTAGGAAGGTTGCGCTTCAGCCACATGAGCTTGGGCGTCTGCATTTCCGGCGACATGACGCCGCCGAGAAAAGTCAAAACCTTGTGGCCGGTGGCCGTGCATTCGTCAGCTTCCTTGATGGCGCGGTGGTCGAGCCAGACGATCGTGTCCCAGCCATCGCCGCCGCGCGCCGAAACTGAAACCTGCTCCCCCGCCTGCCCGCGCGCGACGAGAGAGCAGGTGGCGTCAAAGCTGATTCCGGTGACAGCGGCGGGGTCTATCGCAGCGAGCTTCAAGGCCTGTTTCACCGAAACGCAGACGGCACGCCAGATGTCCTCGGAATCATGTTCCGCATGGTCCGCGCCGTGGCGCTGCATTTTGATCGGATGTTCGGCGCGCGCCAGGATGCGGCCTGAGCCGTTCAAGACCCCCGCCCGCGCGCTGCCTGTGCCGACATCGACTGAAACCACGAAAGGCCCGGATTCAGGACCAGCCGCGGCGTCATGCTCCGCGATCAGCTCTGGCAGCAGACTCATGTCCGAGAATATCAGCGCGGGAGAGAGCTGCTCCAACGCCTGACGGTGCTGAAGAAGCTTGGCATGACTGCCGCCGAGGAAACCGAACACCGTCATGCCCGCCCGCTGCGCCGCGATGACGCCGGCCGGACTGTCCTCGATGACAAGGCATTTGGACGGCTTGGCGCCCAGCGCCTTTGCCGCCATCAGAAACAGGTCCGGCGCGGGCTTGCCCTGGGCGGCCATTGAGGCGGAGAACATGCGGCCCTCAAACATTTCCAAAAGACCGGTGACCTCCAGCGACAGACGCACCCGCTCCAGCTGGCTGGAGGAGGCGACGCAGAAGGGAATGGCGAGATCCCGCAGTGTCCGGGCAATTCCCGCTATTGGCTCAAGCTCCTGCCGGAACGCGGCATACAGACGCTCACGCATGAGATCGAGCGCATCCGGCGTCAGGGTCAAATGATAGTCTGAGACGAGGATATCGCATATTGCCGCAAGGCTGCGTCCCAGAAAGCGCTCATACGCCTCCTCAAAATCCAGCGTCAGACCAGCGTCGGAAATGACGGAAAGCAGCGCGTCGAAGGCAAGATTTTCGCTGTTAACCAGCACGCCGTCGCAGTCAAAGATAACCAAATCAAAAGGGCTGTTATTGCCTGCCGACATGAGTTCTTAAGCTTCCCGATTGCGCGCTGCAATTCAGCAGCATTCGGGTGATTTGGAAAGCCCGCTTTATCGTGAAGTCACGCCAGATCCCGACCCGCAATGTACCGGGACAACGTCTGTGCCGTGCCGTTCGTCCACAACGCGTTCAACGCCGCCGCAAAAGCGGCTTGAAGCACCGGCGACGACGCCGTGTCTCCATAGATGTCAACCATCTCCAGCCATGCCATGGGCCGGTTTTTCGCCTGCTTCGCGGTTGCCTGAAGCCGGTCCCATGCAGAAGGATCGTTTGGCGCGATGGCTTTGCCGCTGTCGGTCTCGCCATAGCAATAGCGGCACCAGAGCGCGGATTCCAAGGCCAGACCCGTCACATCCCTGCCGTCCCTCAAGCGGTCGGCAATTGTGGGAATGATGAATTTGGGCTGGCGGTTGGAGCCGTCGAGACACAGCCGTGAAACGGTGTCGGCGATTTTCGGATTGGAGAACCGGCGCACGATGAGCTTGTAGTAGTCGTTGATATCGGTGTTGGGGACGGGCGGGACGGACGGAACTATTTCGTCCATCTCGATCTTGTCCAGAAAGCCCTTAACCAGATCATTCTGCATCGCCTCATGCACAAAATGAATGTCCATCAAGGCGGCGGGATAGGCGATCACCGCGTGGCCGCCATTGAGGATGCGGATTTTCATCAGCTCAAATGGTGAGACATCAGGCACGAACTGCACGCCGACTTTTTCCAGCGGCGGACGGCCGGAGGGGAAATTATCCTCCAGCACCCATTGTTTGAAATCTTCGCAGAACACCGGCCAATTGTCCTCAACGCCAAAATCGCTGCGAAGGAGTTCACGCTCGCGTTCGGTGGTCGCCGGGGTGATGCGGTCCACCATGCCGTTTGGGAAGGCGACGTTGGAAGTTATCCAGTCTTCCAGCCCCGCGCCTGAAATTGCAGCAAGTCCTACCACTGAATTGCGCGTCACGACGCCATTGTGCGGAATGTTGTCGCACGACATGATCGTGAAGGGGGCAATCCCCTTGTCACGGCGGCGTTTCAGGCCTGCGAGCAACAGGCCGAACACGGTCTTCGGGCTGTCCGGATTGGCGGCGTCGTGCACCATGTCCGGGTGCGCCGGATCAAACTTTCCCGTCGCGGAATTGATGTAGTAGCCGCCTTCGGTGATGGTCAGCGAGACGATGCGGATGGCGGGGTCGGCGAGCTGGTCGAGAAGCGCTTCCGTGTCGCCCGGCCGGATATAGTGGATCATCGAACCGGTGACATGCGCCTCGCTTTTGCCGGCTTCCTGCTCGACAACGGTCGTGTACCAGTCCTGCGCCTTCAATTTCTGGCGCATCATCTCATCGGCCTCGCGCACGCCCGCGCCGATCATCGCCCACTCATGGCCCTCGCCCGCGTTGAACAGATCATCGAGATAGACGGCCTGATGGGCGCGGTGAAAATTGCCGACGCCGATGTGCACGATTCCGGCCTTCAATTCGCCGCGGCTGTATTTGGGAACACCGATGCTGGCTGGAAGGCTGGACAGGTTCGCTGCGGAAAGATGTGTCGTCATGTCAGTCCCCGTTCCGCCAAATTCTCTTCTCCGTTCAAGCTCAAGGCCGAAATCTTATCCGGCGAATTGGCTTTTCACAAAGATCAGTTCATCCAGTTTCCGCCGTCCACATTGTAGGTTTGCGAGACGATATAGTCGCTCTCCCGGCTGGCGAGAAAGATGGCCATGCCGACCAGATCTTCCGCAGTGCCCATGCGGCCGAACGGAACCTCGGCGCCGACAAGCCGCTTCTTTTCGCCCGGCTGCCGGTTTTCATGCTTGGCAAACAGCGCGTCGACATGGTCCCAGTGTTCGCCATCGACCACGCCCGGCGCAATCGCGTTGACGTTGATCCCATGCTTGATGAGGTTCAGTCCCGCGGACTGCGTCAGCGAAATCACCGCCGCCTTTGTGGCGCAGTAGACCCCCACCAGCGCTTCGCCGCGCCTCCCGGCCTGACTTGCCATGTTGATGATTTTGCCGCCGCGCCCCTGTGCGATCATTTTTTCGGCGACGGCCTGCATGGTGAAGAGCGTGCCGTGGACATTGACCGAAAACAGCTTGTTGTAGCTCGCTTCGGTGATGTCTACGATGGGGGCCAGATCAAACAACGCGGCATTGTTGATCAATATGTCGATCCCGCCAAGCTCAGCGGCCACCTTGTCAACGGCAGCCCGGATCGACTCACGCTTCGACACATCCATCTCGACGGCGATCGCCGCAGGACCGATGGCCTCAGCCGTTTTCTGCGCCGCCGCCAGATTGATGTCGGCGATGGCGACACGCGCGCCCTCCCCGACATAGTGTTCAGCGAACGTCCGGCCAATTCCACGGGCAGAACCGGTGATGAGCGCGTTTTTGCCGGTCAGCCGCATCAGCGCATCGCCCTTCCGGCCTTGTCAAAGCGGTGAATGCGGCTGGCATCGGGGGTCAGGAAAATCTGGTCGCCCGGTTTGATCGCGTATTCGCCTTCGGCGCGGACCGTCATCATTCCATTCTGTCCGACATCCACATGCAGGAACGTGTCAGCGCCCAGATGCTCGGCAAGACGGATTTTCGCCGGCCATGCTCCTGAGGTTTTGGAAATCGTCAAATGCTCGGGGCGGATGCCTATCGTTTCAGCATTGTGCTTGGCGGCTTCCGGGCCGGAGAACAGGTTCATTTTCGGCGAACCGATGAAGCCCGCGACAAACAGTGAATCAGGCTTGTTGTAGAGTTCCAGCGGCGAGCCGACCTGTTCGATATTGCCTCTGTTCAGCACCACAATGCGGTCCGCCATGGTCATGGCTTCCACCTGGTCATGTGTCACATAGATCATCGTCGCACCAAGGTCCTGGTGCATCTGCATGATTTCGAGGCGCATGTTGACGCGCAGCGCCGCGTCGAGATTTGACAGCGGCTCGTCAAACAAGAAGCCTTCTGGGTTGCGCACAATGGCGCGGCCGATGGCGACGCGCTGGCGCTGCCCGCCGGAGAGCTGACGCGGCTTGCGGTCCAAATATTCGGTAAGGTTCAGCGTCTCCGCTGCCTTCGCCACCTTGGCCTCAATCTCAGCCTTCGGCATCCCGGCCATTTTCAGGCCGAAGGAGATATTGCCGCGCACGCTCATGTGCGGGTAGAGCGCGTAGGACTGGAATACCATCGACAGGCCGCGCTTCGACGGCGCCTCGTCGGTCATGTCCTTGCCGTCAATCAGGATCGCGCCGGATGTCAGGTCTTCGAGGCCCGCAATCATGCGCAGGAGCGTAGACTTGCCGCAGCCGGACGGGCCGACGAAGACAACGAACTCGCCGTTCTTGATGTCAAGGTCAGCGCCCGGAATGATGACGGTTTCGCCAAAGACCTTGCGCGCTTTTTTGAGGGAGATCGTGCCCATTTTATTTCACCGCTCCAAATGTGAGACCGCGGACAAGCTGCTTTTGCGCAAACCAGCCGAGCACCAAGATCGGTGCGATGGCCATGGTCGATGCCGCCGATAATTTTGCCCAGAACAGACCCTCGGGGCTTGAGTAAGATGCAATGAACTGCGTCAGCGGCGCTGCGTCTTTGGTTGTCAGAGCCAGCGTCCAGAACGCTTCGTTCCATGCAAGAATGATGTTGAGCAGAAGCGTCGAGGCGATGCCGGGAATGGCCATTGGCGTCAGGACATAGAGCAGCTCCTTGCCAAGCGATGCGCCGTCCATGCGGGAAGCTTCGAGGATTTCACCCGGGATTTCCTTAAAGTACGTATAGAGCATCCAGATGATGATCGGCAGGTTGAGGAGCATCAGCACCGTGATGATGCCGCCGCGCGTGTCCAAGAGGCCGAAGTCGCGGAAGATCAGATAGAGCGGGATCAGCGCGCCGACAGGCGGCATCATCTTAGTGGAGAGCATCCACATCAACAGGTCCTTGGTCCTTTTGCCCGGCGCAAACGCCATGGCCCATGCGGACGGGATGGCGATGACGAGGGCGAAGAGGGTTGACCCCAGCGCCAGGACCACGGAATTCCACGCGAACTGGAAATAGTTCGAGCGCTGTTGAACGACGAAATAGGCTTCGGTCGTCCAGCCTGTGGAGAAGAAGCTGGAAATCGCGATGGCGTCACCCTCGGACTTGAAGCTCGTCAGGACGGTCCAGAGGATCGGGAAGAAGACCGTCAGACCCACCGCCCAAGCCAGCACAGTGACAATTAGTTTGCGTTGCACAGATTCTTTGCGTGCCATGATCATGCGTCCAGGTTCTTGCCAATCATCCGCATCAGGAAGAAGGCAACGATGTTTGCAAGGATGACTGCGATGATGCCGCCGGCGGACGCGCCGCCAATGTCGTTGGCAATCAGGCCATATTGATAAACGAGGAACGGCAGATTGCCTGCGCGCCCGCCGGTGCCGGTGACGTAGATTTCGGCAAAGACGTTCAACAGGAAGATCGTCTCGATCAGGATGACGACGGTCATCGGGCGGATGAGATGCGGCAGAATGATATACCAGAAGAACGAGAGCGGCGGCGTGCCGTCCATCTGCGCGGCTTCCTTCTGCTCGCCGTCAAGCGACTGCAGCGATGTGAGCAGGATCAGCGTGGCGAAAGGCACCCATTGCCAGGCAACCATGATGACGACGGCCGTCATCGGATAGTGCGTGAACCAGTCGATCGGCGTCAGGCCGAGACCCTTGAACATTGTGGCGAAGAAACCGGAAACCGGGTCCATCAGCATGTTCTGCCACACAAGAGCGGAGACAGTCGGCATGACCAGGAACGGCGCAATCATCATGATGCGCACAAAGCCGCGGCCGTAGAACGCCTGATCGAGGAGAAGCGCCAAAAGCGTGCCAAATACGACCGAAACGCCGAGCACCCAGCCAACCAGGATCAGCGAGTTCTTCATGGCGCTGAAAAACGCGGGGTCGGTCATGAAGTAGGAATAGTTGGAGAATCCCGCGAGGCAGCGGTTCGCCTCGTCCATGAGCGCTCCGGGCGTCATCAGGGAGCAGGCCGCGTTTGGATCGAGCAGGTTGTAGCGGAGGAATGAGAAATAGATGGTCATCGCCAGCGGCACGATCATCCACAGAAACAGTGCGATGACGGAAGGCGCGACGGCCAGTTTTCCAAGCGTGCGGGTTTGCTGCGTGGCCATGAAGATCACCCATTGCTGAAGACAAATTTTTGGCTTTTGAGGTTGGCTGCCCGGTTTGAACCGGGCAGCCTGTCTTGTTCCGGGAGGAACGGTTACTTGATGTAACCAGCTTTCGTCATCACGCGGATTGACTCAGCTTGCGCTTCGGCAAGTGCGGCATCCGCAGTCTTTTCGCCAGCAAGCGCTGCCGAGAAGATTTCGCCCGTTTTCGTGGCCAGGCCCGCGAATTCAGGGATGGCAACGAACTGAACACCGACATAAGGCACCGGCTTGACAGTCGGCTTGGTCGGGTCAGCGGAGTTGATTGAGTCCAAAGTCATCTTGGCAAATGGAACCTTCTGGTATTCAGGGTTCGCATAAAGCGAAGTGCGTGTGCCCGGAGGAACGTTGGACCAGCCTTCTTTCGAAGCGACGAGCTCGGTGTAGGCCTTTGAGGTGGCCCAGCCGACGAATTTCTGAGCAGCGTCGTTCTTCTGTGTGCCAGCTGGAATTGCGAGCGACCATGCCCACAGCCAGTTGCCGCGCTTGCCAAGACCGTTGTCCGGAGCGAGCGCAAAGCCCACCTTGTCAGCGACGGTCGAGTCTTTGCCGGTCACGAAGGACGCCGCAACAGTGGCGTCGATCCACATGCCGCACTTGCCTGCGTTGAACAGAGCAAGGTTCTCGTTGAATCCATTGGAGGATGCGCCGGGAGGTCCGTTTTTCGTCAACAGGTCCAGATAGAAGTCGATGGTCGCCTTCCATTCCGGCTGATCGAATTGTGGTGTCCACTTTTCATCAAACCAGCGCGCGCCGAAGGAGTTCGCCGTGGCCGTCAGGAACGCCATGTTCTCGCCCCAGCCGGCCTTGCCGCGCAGGCAGACGCCGTAGATTTCTTTTTCCTTATTGGTGATCTTCTCGGCGATCGCCTTGATCTCGGCCCAGGTTGGCGCGTCCGGCATCTTCATGCCTGCGGCTTCAACCAGATCGGTGCGGTACATGACCATTGAGCTTTCGCCGTAGAAAGGCGCAGCCATCAGCTTGCCGTCAACGGTCAGGCCGCCGGCGATGGCGGGCAGAAGGTCGGCGGGATCGTCGATCCCGGTCAGCGGCACGAGCCAGCCCTTGGCGCCCCAGATTGGCACTTCGTATGTGCCGATGGTCAGAACGTCGAACTGGCCGCCCTTGGCGGCGATGTCCGTCGTCACTTTTTCGCGCAGAACGTTTTCTTCGAGCGTCACCCATTCAAGTTCAATGCCTGGGTTTTTCGCTGTGAAATCGTCGGTCAGACCCTGCATGCGGATCATGTCGCCATTGTTGACTGTGGCGATGGTCAGTTTTTCGGCCTGTGCGACGCTGATCATGGCGATCAGGGACGCAGCGCCCAAAATAGCGGTTCTAAGTTTCATTGAATTCCTCCCAAAGTGCCAAAGTGAGCATTTGCCTTGGCTGTGGGCAATTACTCACTTCGTTAAAATTGAGTCAAGACAGATTCGTTGCTGCAGCGCAGCAATTGACGCTGATTCTTTGTAGCGGAAGCGGTGAGGCTCAGATTGAAAGCCGGCTGCGCCCAGTTTCAACGTGTGGAGCCCAATAATCCACGGACTCACGGATCATCTCGACAACCTGCCGGTCCACCGGCTCACGCTCGCGGAACGACAATTCGAGGCAGATTTCATTGTCTGTGCCGCTGCCGCGCCGGACTGCGGCGAGCAGATTTTCCGGCGTGATGCGGCCATCCTGATTGTATTTGGCGGTGAACGGCCAATGGCCGCCCTTGTTCATCGAGGACTGCTTGATATGGATAATCGGCGACTGGCGCGGAAAGGTCTCGGCCCAGGCATAGGGGTCTATGTCCGCGGGGTTTGGCGAGGTGACATCGCCATGGTCGATGTCCACCATCATCTTCAGCGGCACGGCGAACCCCTCCGCATCCAGCTCGGCCTGCAGCGCCTTGGTCGCCGCAATGGTCTCGCCAAACTCGCGGCCGACGGACATCGGCTCCCAGATCAGATATTTCAATCCGGCGGCCTTCGCATGGTCTGCGACTTCCGCCCAGCAGTCCTTGGCGCTGCGCATCAGCGCGGCGCGGCGCTTCGGATCGTCAAACTCGGCGTGCGGGAAAATCGCGAACTGGGTGCCGACACAGTCCGCGCCAAGATCGGACCAGACGGCGGCGAAGGTCTTGAACCAGTCCACATAATAGCGCCGCAAGTCGGCGTCCGGGTGGCCAAAATGGTTGAGGCGGCCGTAGGGGCCGGTCATGCCGGAGGTGACCCGCACCCCGGTTCTGGCGAGCGCCTTCTGGAAGCGCCGGGTCTGGCTGGCGATCAGCGCCGCCGGCCAGGAAGGATTGATGTATTCATGCGTCAGCTGAATGTCGCGGATGCCGATCTTAGACGCCACCGTGTCGATCATGTCGTCGGGGTCAGCGTAGCGGTTGACGAGGGGATTGGTGCTGAGCGAAAGGGTGAAGCCCATGATCCTTGTTTCCTTTCACTGCCAGACGAGGCCGGGAAGAATGAAATCGGGGACGGCGCTGTGCTGGACATAAAGCTTTCGCAGCTCATCGTCTGACATTCCGGCGTGAATGCCGGTGCGCACCATCGCGGCGGCGAGGCCCGCGCCATTTGCGCCCGCAATGTCATGTTCGGGGCTGTCGCCAATGCAAAGGACGCGGGATTTCAGCGGGCTTCCGATGGCCTTCAGCGCTGCCTCGTAGATGGCCGGGAAAGGCTTGCCGATCCAAGTGACCCTGCCGCCCCTTTCCTCGTAAAGCTCAGCGATGCGGCCCGCGCCGAACTTCGGCCCCTCGCGGGTCAGCATGATCTTGTCTGGGTTGGTGCAGATGCAGGGGATGCCTGACTTTGCGGCAGCGGCGAGCATCTGCCGGTAGTGCTCCAGATCAAAGCGGTCGCCTTCGCTGGCCGTGAGCAGGATCACGTCCGCCAGCGCGGCATCCTCAACAGCTTCAACCCCAAGCCCTGAAATGGCGGAGCGGTCATTGTCGCGGCTGATGAGAAAACACTTCATTCCCGGCTTGAAGTTTCCGCCGTCCGCGAACATTCGCCAGGCCGCCTCGCCGGAGCTGAGGAACAGATCCCACATGTCCGGCGCGAAGCCGAGATGGACCATGCGCTTTTCGTTTTCGGCGGCGCGCTTGCCGGAGTTGGAAAGGATGACGATTTTCTTCCCCGCGGCCCTCATCATCCGCAGACATTGCAGCGCCCCCGGATAGGGCGCAGCGCCATCGTGCAGCACCCCGAACTGGTCGAGGAAGAAGACATCGAAACGATCAATGAGGCTTGCAATGCCTGGAAGCGAAACCGGCTCTTTCATATCAGCCCCGCCTCTCTTGCGCCCTGCAGCGCCAGACGCGCCGTTCCCGCCGCCGCCTCGCCGCTCAAGGCGGGGAGCATTGGCACGCCGAGTTTGCGAGCGCGGATGCGGGTCCAGACTGCATTGACCGAACCGCCGCCGACGCTGCGAACCGAAATGAGCGGCGGGCAGCCGAGTTCGGCGAGCCGCCGGTATCCCAGCGCTTCGATGGTGGCGATTCCTTCGAAAATGGCTTTGAGAAACTCAGCGTCGTCGTCGGGGCGGGGAGACAGTCTGGATTTGAGCGCAGGATCGGCAATGGGAAACCGCTCGCCGTCCTGGACAAGCGGGTAGTAGTCAAGACCGGTGTCGGTCTCCGGGTCGATGCGCTTTGAAAGCTCCGCGATCCGCGCAGCGGAAAAATGCGCCGCCAGAACTTTGCCGCCGACATTCGACGCGCCGCCCGCGAGCCATTTGCCGCCGATGCGGTGGCTGTAAATGCCAAACTGCGGCTCATTGACCGGCCTGTCCGACAGGAGCTTTATGGTCAGCGACGAGCCGAGCGCCGAGACGCCCTCGCCGGACAAATCCGCGCCGGTGGCGAGGAAAGAGGCGCAGCCGTCCGTCGTTCCCGCGATGATGATTGCGTCACGGGGAAGACCGAGCATTTCGGATGCGGCGGCTGAAACAGGTCCCAACGGCGTTCCGGCTGCCACCACGCGCGGCAGAAGCGACATGTTCATTCCCGTTTGGGCAATCCATTCGGGCCATTGCCGCTGAACAGGATCATACCCTGTCTTCAGCGCATTGTTTTCGTCCGTGACATCGAACCTGCCCCACAAAAGACCGGCCAGCCAATCAGCTTGGTGAACGACACGCGCCACGCGCGGCAGGCTCTGGAACAAAAGCGCCTTGGCGAGTCCCGAAGTCGCGCCGCGCGCCGCGCTTGCGGCGGGCGCGCAGGCGGCGATGCGCTCCAGTATCGCCGCCTCACCAACGGTGTCGGAATACATAAGGGCTGGCGCAAGCGGCGTGCCCGAGGCGTCAATCGGCAGAACCGTGCCGGAGGTGCCATCGACCGCCAACGCGCGGACGGAACTTGGATCGATTTGTTTCAAAAGCGCGGTCAGCGCCGCCAGTCCGGCGCGCTGCCACGTCGCCGGATCGCGGCCATCTTCGCCATAGTCCGCCATTCTCACGCCGGCCTGCGCCTTTATGTTTGCGGCGCCGTCCATGGCGACGCAGCGGATGCCGGACGTGCCGGCGTCAATGCCAATGACTACTCCGCTCATGTCGCAGCTCCCGATTTGTGGCGGTTCAGCTCCTGCCGGTACTTTTCCGCGTCCCAGTTCAAAAGTTCGGCATTCTCATCAAGGCGGAGATACCTGACCGGCGCGACGGAATCTATCCGGCTGGTCACTTCCGCAAGGCAGGCGGCCATTGCCTCAGCGCCTTTGTCGGCATCGGCGCGCATCAGCACGCCTTTACCGGGAAACAGGATCGAGACAGGCGGCCGCACGCCCTCCTGCTTGGCCACCGCTTCGATGGACGCCGACGTTTCGCCAGCTTCCGCAATTACGGAACCTGCGCCGAGAAAAACGACATGGTCCGGATAAAGGCTTCCGCCTGCGGCGATGGCGCAGGATGCCGGGTCAAGCGCGGCCTTGTGGGCGCGCGGATCAGCCGGGAGCCTGTAGGAGCATTGTGCGGCAAGCTGCGCGAGGGCTGACAAGTCCGGCGATGGAGACGGGCGCGGCGCGCGGCGGAGGCGGCTGCAAACTTTGTCCAAAAGCAAAGCCGCGTCAGCAACGGATTCAGCCGCAACAACAAGGCCGTGATTGCCTAGAATGAGCACGACGGTCTCCGGCGTCAGCTTCTCGGCGATGGCTTTCGCCAATGGAAGGCCCGGACGCTTGTAAGGAATGAGTGCATAGGAAATGCCGCGCAGGAGCGGCGCGAGAACAATTTCAGCGTCGTGCCGGACAGCATGCGCAATTGTGCTGACGCAGTGGACATGGACAACAATTTTCTGCGGCAAAAGCGCGTGGACCGTCGTTTCGATCGAGGGCCGCAATCCCTTTGATTCATGACCGGGCGCGATGAATTTTTCCGCCCGCTCGGCGTCCGGGTGATCCTGCCGCACGGCCTCGAGCAGCGGCTCAAAGCCGACCGGCACGAACATGTCCCCGCGCGCGGCCTCGCTCAGCCATTTGCCGGACGCCTTGATCCAGAGAACGCCGCCTTCTTTGATTGACGTGTTGCCGCCCGCGCCCTGCACCAGCAACGGGTCCGCCCCGATCCTTGCGGAAAGCTGCCGAAGCGCTTCAAACTCCGCAAACATCACGCCGCCTTCGCCATGCGTTTGGCGATCCAATCTTCAAATGCCTTGTGCTCCGCCGGGCTCATGTGCAGGCCATGCTTGGTGCGCCGCTGAAGAATATCCTCCGCCGAGCGCGCCCACTCGGCCGTCATCAGGTAGAGGGCTTCGCGCTCGAAAAAGTCCGGCCCGAACTTCTGACCTAGATCGCCGACGCTGACCGCGCCGTCGAGGACAGCGGCGGCGCGGGTGCCGTAGAGGCGGCCGTAATGTTTGGCGAGCGAGGCTGGAAGCCATGGATGTTCAGCGCGCAGATCGCCGAGAAACTGTTCGAAATCGGCATCGGCAATATCGCCGCCCGGAAGGTGCGATTTCGCCGTCCACTCCGGCTTCATGGCGGGGAAGAACGGCTTCAACCTGTCCAGCGCGTGCTCGGACAATTTCCGGAACGTGGTGATCTTGCC
>JANMMM010000261.1:0-2156 GCA_031373225.1 Phyllobacteriaceae bacterium
CGACGAGCGCGTCGGCAAGGCGGCGCTGGCACGGAAACTCGGTTGGCACATGCCTCAGGTGGACCGGTTGCTCGACCTGAGCCACGCCTCGAAACTCGACGCCATCGAAGCGGCGTTGGCAGCACTCGGAAGGACGCTTGAGATCAAGGTGCAGAAGGCGGCGTAATGGGCGTTGCGTTTTCAATTCCGGTGACAGAGCCAAGTAGACCATAACCCGCGAAGGTCACGCCGACCAAAGAGAATAAGAGGCCGATAGCAACCGCCCAATATACGCCGTAGTGGAAACGTACGCCTTCTGCCCATTTACTACTGTGAGCGGTTTCAGTGCGGATGGCAATTCCGTAGTGCAGTTGAGTGAGATAAGCAAAAAACAAGGCAGGAATCACTACTGCCGCCCCGACCGCAAAACACCCCATCGAAATGATGAGCGGTAGTGATTTGAGCTTGTTGTTTCCAATAAACGTCAAGACAGAAATTGTGGCGGCACCGTTGAGGAGAAACAGCAGTTTCATCCCTTCCACGGCAAATTTCATGCCCTCGGACCAATGAAATTTTACTTCGTCATCCACAATATATGTCCATGTCAACTTCAGCGCAGATAGAGATATTGACGTACAGCAAACGGACGAGGGCAGGCAATAGCCTCACACCATATCCAAATACGTCTCATATTCGAAGTCCGTCACCTGCAACGCGAAGGTGTTCATTTCTTGCTGCTTGCACGCCACCAGCATGTCGCGCAGCATCACCGGGAAGGCGTCGGCGACGATTGAGCCCGACGCAAACGCTTCGATGGCCGAGGCCCAGTCGGGCGGCAGGCTCTTGAGACGGAGCGCATAGGCATCGCCGATGACTGGGTCGGGCGGGGCGATCTGGCGTTCGATGCCGACCAGGGCCCCGCCAAGGATTCCGGAGAGGATCAGATATGGGTTGGCATCGGCGCCCGCCACGCGATGTTCGATGCGCCGGGCTTCGTAGGAGCCGCCGGGAATGCGCACGGCAACGGTGCGGTTTTCGTAACCCCATGCGGCGGCCGAAGGCGCGTGTGTGCCGGGCCGCAGTCGCCGGTAGGAATTGGCATGCGGCGCGTAGAGGAGCGTGGTTTCGGCCATCGAGTCGATGAGGCCGCCGACCGCATGCAACATGGTGGCGCTGCCCTGATCGGTGCCGTTGTTGAAAACGTTCTTGCCCTTCTTGTCGAGCAGGCTGAAGTGCACGTGAAGGCCAGAGCCGGAGCGCCCACCATAGGGCTTGGCCATGAATGAGGCGGCGAAACCGTGTTTTCGGGCAATGCCCTTGACGATGCGTTTGAACAGGATTGCGTCGTCCGCCGCCTTCAGCGGATCGTTGACATGCATCAGGTTGATTTCGAACTGGCCGATGCCATTTTCGGCGATTGCCGAGTCGGCGGGAACACCCTGTTGCTCGCACGCCGCATAGACATCGCGGAAGAAGGCGCCGAAATCGTCGAGCTCGTCGATGGAGAGAACGCTGTCGGCATCGAGCCTTTTGCCGGTGACCGGCGAGACCGGCGCCACGGGGCGGGCGTTGCTCGGATCATAGAGATAAAATTCAAGTTCCATGGCGACAACCGGCGTGAAGCCGTGGCTGGCGAAACGTTCGGTGATGGCCGCGAGGCAGCGGCGCGGATCGCCGCCAAACGGCACGCCACTTTCTTCGCGGAGCCACAGGGGAATGAGGCCGCTCGCTTCCGCCGTCCATGTCGTTGGCAGAATGCCGCGGCCGGTTGACTCGCAAAGACCATCGGCGTCACCGGTTGTAAACAGCAGCGGGTTGTTGACGATATCTTCGCCCCAGATGTCGACGCCAACCACCGACAGCGGCATGCGGAGGCCGCCCTTCAGAACTTTTTCCGCCTGTTCCAGCGGAATGCGCTTTCCGCGCATGACGCCGTTGAGATCGCACACGGCGGCGCGCAGCGACTTGATTTCCTCACGGCTCTCGAGCCACTTCAGTGATTCCCTGATATCCAAATTTTTCCCCTGTTTTTTGGCAGTTTAGCCCATCCCACGGGGATTAAGCAAACCACCCCAGAACCAGCGGGATGGTGACCACAGCACAGATCACTTGCAGGGTGAGAATGTTGGCGACAAGCGGCGCGTCGCCACCCATCTGGCGGGCCAGCACATAGGCGC
>JANMMM010000271.1:0-46279 GCA_031373225.1 Phyllobacteriaceae bacterium
CGTGAACCGCTTCGACGCGCGCCGTCCGGCAGACCAGCCCTCCAGTCGCCTACGGCTCCTTGCGGGCCGGTCTGCCGGGCGAAACAGAAGCGGACAATTCATGTGGCACATAAACCGGACAGTTCTATTTGTTCTCGACACCTCCCTTGCGCCCGTGCCTATGCCGCTCTATGTCTGTTTAGCTCTAACGGGGTGCCCCGCCTTCACCGGCGGCGCTGAGAGGCAACGCGGAATTTCCGCAAGCCAACCCGCTGAACCTGATCCGGCTCATACCGGCGGAGGGATTAGAGGCAGACCGCCATGATGGCCCTGTCCCCTTCACCTGTGACCAAAGGAGGACTGAATGCGGACCATCATTCTTGCGCTGATTTCTTCAATCGCACTGCTTGTCCCGGCAAATGCCGGAGGCGCGCTCACCGTCTACACTTATGAAAGCTTCACCGCCGAATGGGGCCCCGGTCCAAAGATCGAAGCAGCTTTCGAAACGCAGTGCAGCTGTGATTTGAAGTTCGTCTCCGTCGCGGACGGCGTCGCGCTTTTGAACCGGCTGAAGCTGGAGGGCGGAAACACCAGCGCGGACGTGGTGCTCGGCCTCGACACAAACCTCACATCGGAAGCCGCCGCCACGGGCCTTTTCGCGCCGCATGGCGTGGCCGCGCCGAAGCTGGACGCCGCGCTCGGCGATTGGAAAGACGTGAATTTTCTTCCCTACGACTTCGGCTATTTTGCCGTCATCTATGACAGCGAAAAGGTGAAAACACCGCCTGCGAGCCTGAAGGATCTGGTAGAAGGAAGCGCGGACCAGAAGATCGTCATTCAAGACCCGCGCACATCAACGCCGGGCCTCGGGTTAGTGCTTTGGATAAAATCCGTTTACGGCGATCAGGCCTTCAACGCTTGGAAAAAGCTCAGCCCCCGCATTCTCACCGTCACACCGGGCTGGAGCGAGGCCTATGGCCTGTTCACCAAGGGCGAGGCGGAAATGGTGCTGTCCTACACGACATCGCCCGCCTACCACGAGATCGCCGAGAACTCCCAGCGCTACAAGGCGGCCGCGTTTTCGGAAGGGCATTACATGCAGGTGGAAGTCGCGGGGATAACGAAAAAAGGCGCGGCAAATCCGCTGGCCAAGCAGTTTCTTGAATTCATGCTGACGCCGGAATTTCAAGACGTGATCCCGGAAAACAACTGGATGCTGCCCGCCGCCGCGACCTCCAAGCCGCTCAACCCTGTGTTCGCCGCGCTGGTGCAGCCGGCAAAAGTTTGGCTCAAAAGCTCTGAGGAAGTCGAAGCGAACCGCAAGGCATGGATCGCCGAGTGGCTCGCCGCGCTGGGCAGGTGATGGCGCGCGCTGTATTCACTGCGCTCGACAAAGGCAGGCTGGCGCGCGGCCATGGCGCGCTGGCGCTTGTGCTGACGTTTTGCGGGGCGGCGCTCGCCACCATTGTCTCGCTCGGCGCGCCGAACTTTTCGGATGTCAGCGGCCTTTGGCCGGTGTTGCGCTTCACCTTGATGCAGGCGGTTCTTTCAACATTGATCTGCGTGACCCTCGCCATCCCGGCGGCGTTTGCGCTCGACCAATATCGCGCCTTTCCCGGCCGCAGCGTCATTATCGCCCTGTTCGGCCTGCCGCTGTCGCTTCCCGCATTGGCGGGCGCGTTTGGCATTCTGGCGCTGCTGGGGCGAAACGGCTGGCTGGCGCAGGCACTGGAATATTTGGGCATTGCTTTCAAGCCGAACATATACGGATTGAGCGGCGTGCTTATCGCGCATGTTTTCTTCAATTTCCCACTGGCGGTCCGGCTGTTTCTGAATGCGCTTGAGACCATTCCCGAACCCTCTTGGAAGCTCGCCGCAACGCTGCGCATGGCGGCGCTTCAGCGCTTCAAATTCCTCTGCCTGCCGGTGCTGCGCGCCGGCCTGCCGGGAATTTCCGGCACGGTGTTCCTGCTGTGCATGACATCGTTCACACTGGTGCTGGTGCTCGGCGGCGGCCCGTCGGCGGCGACACTCGAAGTCGCCATCTACCAGTCGCTCACCTATGACCTGGACCTTCCGCGCGCCGCCGCGCTGACGCTGATCCAGATCGCGCTCGCAGGCGCGGCGCTCTCCGCACTGTCTTTGACTGGCGCGGCCCCGGACATGTCGGGCGGCGGCGGGCGCAGCCGATGGAGCCCGGCGCTCGCCGGGAATGAAAAGTTCGCCGCCGCCGCAATCATCATGGCCTCCGCCCTGTTCGTCGCCGCGCCGTTCGCAGCCATCATCGCAGACGGTCTGCGCGCCGATCATGTTGGCATTCTCACATCTGGGCGTTTCGCTTTGGCGATAAGGAACAGCGCTCTGATCGCCGTGTCTTCCGCCGCAGCCGCGGTTTCAGTTTCAATGGCAATCGCCGCTGCCGGTTACACAGCAGACCGGTCAGGTTCCGCCGCGCGCGTCCTGTTCCAGCTCGTCCCCGGCCTCGTCCTGGCCTTCCCGCCAATTGCGCTGGGCGCGGGCTGGTTCATCCTGACGCTGCGCCGCGGCAATCCTGATTCCGCCGCCGCAATTCTGGTGATTGCCATCAATGCGCTCATGGCCCTGCCCTTCGCCCTGCGCATACTGGCTCCGGCCTTTTCCGCCGCCGCCGCCCGCAATGACCGTCTGTGCCAGTCGCTGCGCATTTCAGGTTTTGACCGCCTGCGCCTGATCGACTTTCCGTCCCTGCGCCGCCCGCTCGTCATGGCGCTGCTGTTTGCCATGGCGATGTCGCTCGGCGACTTCGGCGCCATCGCGCTGTTCGGCTCGGACAGGCTTGTGACGCTGCCCTCGCTGCTTTTTGCAAAGCTTGGCTCCTACCGCACCGATGATGCGGCAGGGATTGCGCTCTATCTGACATTGCTTGCGGCAATGCTTGCAGCGGCGGCGAACCAGCTGCAGAGGAATGAGAGAAATGACTGACAGGGGCGCGGCCGTCACGCTCGAAAATGTGCGCTTCGGTTATGACGAGGCAAAGGTTCATTTTGAGCTGGCAGTTCCCGCAGGCTCATTTGTCGCGGTCTCCGGACCGAGCGGCTCCGGCAAGACCACCATGCTCAATTTGATCGCCGGATTCGAAACGCCCTCGTCAGGCGCAATCCGCTTTGATGGCGCGGACATGACAGACGTCTCCGTCTCAAAGCGGCCGGTATCGTTCCTGTTTCAGGAGCATAATCTCTTTTCGCATTTCAATGTGCATGACAATATCGGTCTCGGTATTTCCCCTGCGCTGCGTCTCTCCAAGTCAGACGAAACTAGAATCGCAGAAGGCCTCGCCCGGCTCGGCATGGCGGACAAAGCGCGCCGCCTGCCGCACGAACTGTCCGGCGGCGAGCGGCAGCGGGCGGCGCTGGCGCGGGTTCTGGTGCAGGACAATCCCATTCTCTTGATGGATGAGCCGTTTGCCTCGCTGGGGCCGGGGCTGCGGCAGGAAATGACGGCGCTTGTCAGTCAGCTGCATGCCGAGCGCGCCATGACTTTGCTTTTGGTGACGCATCATCCGGCTGAGCTTCTGGATGCAGCGCCGCTCCTGTGCTTCATTGAGGCGGGCGAAGCGCGCGCCTTTGGTGCAACACGGGAGCTGCTTTCGCGCAAAGGCCCGGCCTTTATTAAGGACTATCTTGGACAAGCGCCGCAAATCAGGTAGGCAAGGTCCGAACTTGGCCACTTTCCCGTGAAACATGCGTTTTTCAAAGACATTGCGCGGCAAAAATTCGAATGGGGCTTCTTGCTTGGCGGCGCGAAAGGCACGTGATTTGACGATCAATAGCGGTTTCATCCGAAAAAATCTGCGGCTTTGGGCGGCATTGCCCCTCGCGCTGGTGGTTTCAGGCTGTCAGGTGCTGGATCTGGGCGACGGCAAGCAGACTGATCTGACCGTTGTGTCGAACATCCGCCCGTCGGACAATCCGGTGATTGTCGACAATGTCGTGCGCACTGACCGGTTCGCCAAACTCGCGGCAACCCAGCATCCAAAGATTCTGGCGACCTATGGCGGCGAGTACGGCGATCCAAAACTGGAGCGCATGATCGCAAAGGCAATCGGCCGGCTGACCACTGCAACAGACGATCCAAATCAGACGTTTCAGATCACCATCTTGAACTCGCCGAACGTCAACGCTTTCGCCCTGCCTGGCGGCTATGTGTATGTCACGCGCGGACTCTTGGCGCTTGCCAACGATTCTGCCGAACTGTCCGCCGTCATCGCGCATGAAATGGCGCATGTGACGGCCAAGCATGGCGTGGCTCGGCAAAAGCGCGAGGCCGACGCCAATTTGGCCAGCCGCGTTGTGTCGGAGGCGCTGCAGGACAATGAGACCGGCAAACAGGCGCTGATCCGCGGCAAGCTAAGTCTGGCGCAGTTTTCCCGCAACCAAGAGCTTGAGGCCGACGCCGTTGGCATCAAGGCGCTGGGCCGCTCCGGCTATGACCCGTTCGCCGCATCGCGCTTCCTCTCCTCGCTTGGCGCTTACACGGACTTCCGCGCCGCCAACACGGCGGATGACATGAGCCTTGACTTCCTCGCCACCCATCCTGCGGCGCCGCAGCGGGTGGAACTGGCCAAAAACCACGCCCGCCTGTTTGGCGCGCCTGGCATCGGAGAGACAGACAGGCAGGCCTATCTGACAGGCATTGACGGGCTGTTGTTCGGAGACAGTCCAAAGGAAGGCTTCGCACGCGGGCAGGAGTTTCTGCATCCAAACCTCGGCATACGCTTCAAGGTGCCGCAGGGCTACACGATTGAGAACAACAAAGATGCCGTGCTCGCCGCAGGCCCCGGCGAGTTTGCGATCCGCTTTGATGGCGTCGAAGTCGCGCAGAGCATCCCGCTCACCGACTATGTTAAATCTGGCTGGGTGACGGGGCTGATCGAGTCCAGCGTTATCCCGACGACAATTAACGGCATTGAAGCCGCGATGGGTTCGGCACAGGCGGAGCGCTGGCAGTTTCACATTACGGTCCTGCGGATCAAGGGCCGCGTCTACCGCTTCCTCACCGCCGCCCCCTCGAACGCGAAAGGCGTGGCGGACGTCGCGACATCCGTCACATCGACCTTCACCGCCATGAGCGAGACGGAGCGCTTGGCGCTAAAGCCGACGCGCGTGCGCATTGTCACGGTGAGTGCCGGCGACACAGTTGGGTCGCTATCGGCGCGCATGATTGGAACCGACCGACCGCAGGAGCTGTTCCGGCTCATCAACGGCTTGGCGGCCGGTCAGTCCGTGTCAGTGGGCGAGCGCGTCAAAATCGTTACAGACGTTTCGGGCTGAGATCAGACAGAAGCCGCCTCGCGCGCCAATTCCTGATTGGCCTGCAAAAGCGCGCTTTTCAGTTTACCCATCGCCCGCGTTTCAAGCTGCCGCACGCGCTCTTTGGAAATGCCGAGCTTTTCTCCGAGGAACTCGAGCGTGGCTCCGTCATCTGACAGCCTGCGTTCCTTGATTATCAGAAGCTCGCGCGTGTCGAGCACCATCAACGCGCCTCTGACCCAGCTCTGCCGCCGCTCGCTGTCGATGGATTCAGCGGCAACGCTGTCCGGCAGCGGCGCGCCATCCACCAGAAAGTCCATGCGTTGCGCGCCGCCTTCATCATCATTGCTAAGCGGGGCCTGCAAAGAAGTGTCCGGCCCCGAGAGCCGGTGGTTCATAAGTTCAACGTCTTTTTCCGGCAGGCCGAGCGACTGGGAGATGTTTTTGATAATCATGCTTTCAGAAATCGCCTCTTGTCCCTTTGACAGCCGCGCCCGCAGACGCCGCAGATTAAAGAACAAGGATTTCTGCGCGGCGCTGGTGCCGCCCCTGACAATCGACCAGTTGCGGAGCACGTAATCCTGTATCGACGCGCGTATCCACCAAGTCGCATACGTTGAGAAACGCACTTCGCGGTCAGGATCAAACCGCGACACCGCTTCAAGCAGACCGATATGCCCCTCCTGAATGACATCATTCATCGGCAGGCCGTAATTTCGGAACCGCGAGGCCATGGAGATCACCAGCCGCATATGCGCCACAACGATCTTGTTCATCGCCTGCTGGTCGCGGTTTTCCTTCCATCGCAGCGCCAGCTCATGCTCCTCATCCCTCTCAAGAAGCGGGACACGCATGGCGGTGCGGATCATCTTGGACTGAAGCAGCTGCGTTCCCATGGCTCAAACTCCGGCAATTTCACTTATGACTGAGCTTACGCTCGGCAGCGGAATTTGGATTTGTCAGCCCGGCAGCCGTTGCGCATCACCATGTCGTGAACGGTGGCCATGAAAAAGCCCGGCGCGAACCGGGCTTTTGAAACATCGCTGAGCTTGGGCCGATCAGGCGGCCACTTCCTGAACTTCGGCGTCATTGTCGCCTTCCGGCTCAATTTCCACCTTGGCGCCGCGCTTCGGCCCCTTGGCAAGATTTGCCTCAATGATCCGCACGGCTTCGGTGTCCGAAACCTTGTTAACGGCGGCGATTTCGCGCGCCAGACGGTCCAGCGCGGCCTCATACAGCTGGCGCTCGGAATACGACTGTTCCGGCTGCGTGTCGGCGCGGTAGAGGTCGCGGACAACTTCGGCAATCGCGATCAGATCGCCGGAATTGATCTTGGCGTCGTATTCCTGCGCGCGGCGCGACCACATGGTGCGCTTGATGCGCGCCCGGCCCTGGACAACGCGCAGGCCCCGCTCAATGAAGTCCGGCTCCGAAAGCTTGCGCATGCCGATTGCAGCGGCTTTGGCGACGGGAACCTTTAGGCGCATCTTGTCTTTCAGAAAGTCGATGACGAACAGTTCCAGCTTGTGGCCGGCGACAACCTGCTCCTCGATGGCGAAAATCTGGCCGACGCCATGCGCCGGATAGACAATATATTCGCCGGTCTTGTAGCCATTTCGCATTGCTGTTTTCTTTGGCTGTGCTTGTGTCACCATTTGAAACGCCGCTCCTGTCACCACCCGCTTGAGCGGGTTTGTTGTTCACACTGTCAATCCGGCGGCAAACGCGGTTTCGTCTGCAATTCCGCGCAGTCCGCTCAGAGTCCCTGAAAAGCAATCAGGGCCTCATCCTGAACCGCGAAAAGTTCGGAAAAGTCGGACCAACCCTTCAATGATTGACGCTGTCGCGCAAAAATTAACGTTTTGCCACCGGCACATAAAAGACATCTATCACAATAATCCGGCGAAATCAACAATTTGCTGCGCCTGCGAAAGCGCAAAGCGCCGCAGGCGGGGCTTCATAGTTAACGCAGCTGGCCGTAAACCCAATTTAGCGCAGACGCCGCCGCTTCCAGCCATCCCGGTCTCCTGCGGATTTTCACATGCAAAATTTTATGGTTTTGACCGCCGTGGTTGCGGTTTCCGCTAAGGCAGTGTTACTCTCGCCCCGCAGTGCAGAGGGAGCCGAGCGATGGGATTTGTCAGAAAACTGTTTCTCACTCTTTTGCTGTGCTTATTCGCACTTCCGGTCATGGCGCAGGACGCGGCGGCGCCTGCTCCGGCCGTTACGGATCCCTCAGCGCCGATTGAAGCGCCGGATGCCGTTCCAGCCGCATCCGCCGGTCCCAACGAGATAACGGTCGGCGTATACATCAACGACATCCAGCAGCTTGACTTGCAGACACACTCCTACGCCATGGATTTTTATGTCTGGCTGCGCTGGAAAAATCCGGACATCAACCCGGCGGCGAAACTTGAATATATGAACCCGTTTCAGCTTTGGGGCCATATTCCAACGCCGTTGTATGAAGAGCCGCAGACCCTGCCGGACGGGTCAAAATACATGGCCATCCGCTATCAGGGCCAATTCAACAGCAAGCTGCCGCTCGAAAAATATCCGTTCGACAGCCAGAACCTGATTGTCGAGTTTGAAGATTCGAGTGTCGGCTCCAGCAAGCAGTATTTCGTGCCGGACGACAATCCTGTCACGATGAACCCCGAAATGACTTTGCCCGGCTACATTCTCGGAAAGCCGACGCTGACAGTCGCATCAAAGCCCTATCCAACAAATTTTGGCGACACGAGCCTGACGGCGCCAGAGCCCTATTCAAGGGTCACGGTGTCTGTGCCGGTGCACCGGCCGGCGTTCACCTACGCGATCAAGACTATCCTGCCGATTTTTCTTGTGGTCATCTGCGCAGCCTTCGTTTTCTTTATCCATCCAAGTTTCGTGGAAGCGCGGGTTGGCATGGGCATCACGGCCCTCCTGACGCTGGTGGCGCTGCAGCTGACGACCAACTCGCTGCTGCCGGAGGTCGATTATCTGATGATGATCGACATGCTTTATTTCGCCGCCTATATTTTCGTGATCGCCAGCCTTGGGCAGGTCGTGCAGACGTCTTGGGCCGCGTTCCGGGGCGATGACACAGCCGCGATCCGGCATGACCGCCGCGCCTTCAGCTACATGGCGCTGCTGTATCTTGCGGCCAACGCAGCCATCATGGGGATCACGCTGACACGGTGAACCTCAGCGGTTGGCCAGGTCAGCCGCGATTGCGAGCTTCAGCGCTTCTGCCAGCTCGCGCGCGGCCCGGTCCTCGGCGTCGCGCTCGGCGCGCAGCTGGGCAAACTCCTGGCGCGGCGAATCGAACGACGCCGAAATCTCGCGGGAGCCGCGGGCAACCTGCGAGCCAGTCACCGCATCCGACACCGTGTAGTTCGACACCAACAGCACCGAGCCTGCGGTCCCGCGGATTTCGCCGGTCCTAGGAGAGATCACAGCTACCTTTGTGAGGCGCTTGGTAACGCCCAGTTCCAGCTTGTAGGCCGCATTAGCCGGCTCACCCGCGCCGCCATTGAGCGCAAAGATCAAATGGTTGCGGACTTCCTGCGCATAGCGGCTGGTGACCTCATTGACCGAAATCGGTTGGGAAATGGCGTACGTTCCAGCTCCGGCCGGACCCCTCGCGTAAAGCGGGCGGACTTGGCAGCCGGCCAGCGCGAGCAGGCCGAACAAAGTCATGCACGCTGCAAGCCGGAAACAGCGTGTGCGGTTGGATTCAAACGACGACATTCACAATCCTCTGCGGCACGACAATTATCTTCCTCGGCGCGGCGCCATTTAACGCAGCCTTGACGAAATCCAGTTCCATAACGGCAGCCTCGACGGCAGATTGACCGGCATCGCGGGCAATTGTCAAATCGCCCCGCCGTTTGCCATTGATCTGCACCGGCATTGTCACTTCGTTTTCCGTCACCAGCGCCGGATCAAAGACAGGCCAAGGCTGCGTGCCGATCATTGTGTCATGGCCGAGCGCCGCCCAGCACTCTTCGGCCAGATGCGGCATGAACGGCGAAATCAGCTGCGCCAGAATGTCCGCGGCCCCGCGGCAGGCGTCGGCGAGCGCCGCATCGGCTTTGCCGGCGGCAACGGCGGCGATGGGAGAGGCGAGTTCATTGACCAGCTCATAGATGCGGGCGATGGCTTTGTTGAAACCGAGCCGCTCAATGTCACCGCCGACCAGCTTCAGCGCCCTGTGCGCGGCTTTTCGGACAGCGGGCGCGTCGCCCCCCCCGCCGGCCTGCGCGGCAGGCGCGGCGGCCAGCTCGGACACAAGGCGCCAGACGCGCTGCACGAAGCGGAACGAGCCCTCGGCGCCAGATTCGGTCCAGATCACATCGCGCTCCGGCGGCGAATCCGACAGCGTGAACCAGCGCGCCGTGTCCGCGCCATAGCTTTCGAAAATATCGTCGGGGTCGACCGTGTTTTTCTTCGACTTCGACATTTTCTCAATCGGGCCGATTTCAACCGGCGTCCCGTCTGTGATGAGAACCGCCTTGCGACCATCGCCTTCGCCGCTGATCCGCACTTTCGCCGGCTCCACCCAGCCCGCCTCATTGCGGTAGGTTTCGTGCACGACCATGCCCTGCGTGAACAGACCCTTGAACGGCTCGGCGACGCCCAGATGCCCGGTGGCCAACATCGCCCGTGCGAAAAAGCGCGAATAAAGAAGATGCAGGATCGCATGCTCGATGCCGCCGATATATTGGTCCACCGGCAGCCAGGAATCGGCCTGCTTCCGGTCCGTCGGTTCGTTTTCCCATGGCGCGGTGAAGCGGGCGAAATACCAGGATGAATCGACGAACGTGTCCATCGTGTCGGTCTCGCGCCGCGCCGGCTTGCCGCACTGCGGGCAGTTCACATGCCGCCATGTCGGATGCCGGTCGAGCGGATTGCCCGGGCGGTCGAACTCGACGTCGTCCGGCAGCTTTACCGGCAGGTCTTTCTTGGGCACCGGCACTGTGCCGCAGACTTCACAATGGATGACCGGGATCGGGCAGCCCCAGTAACGCTGGCGCGAAATTCCCCAGTCGCGCAGCCGGTATTGCACCTTGCGCTCGGACTGCGGCCTGCCCTCCAACATTGTCTGCCCAAGCCGGCTCGCCACATCGTCGAACGCCGCCTGCGGCGTCATGCCGTCGAGAAAGCGCGAGTTTATCATGACGCCTTCGCCGTCAAAAACTTTATCTGTAATGACAAACGCGCTTTTTTCCATACCGCTTGGCAGAACAACAGGCGTGACCTTCAAACCGTATTTATTGGCAAAGTCCAGATCGCGCTGGTCATGCGCCGGGCAGCCGAATATCGCGCCTGTGCCGTATTCCATCAAAACGAAATTGGCGACATAGACGGGAACCAGCCAATCCGAATCGAACGGATGGCGGACTTTCAAACCCGTGTCGAAGCCGATCTTCTCCGCCGTCTCGACCGCCGCGACGGACGTTCCCATCTGGCGGCACTTGTCGGCGAAGGCGGCAAGCTTTTCATTCTTCGCCGCCAGCTCTTTGGCCAGCGGATGGTCCGCTGCAATCGCAATGAACGAAGCGCCGAAAAGCGTGTCGGGCCGCGTTGTGTAGACTTCGATTTCGGACGCGGGCGCGTCGCCCGCAATCTCCCAGCGCAGCAGCAGCCCTTCGGACTTTCCGATCCAGTTCTTCTGCATCAGCCGGACTTTCTCCGGCCAGCCGTCAAGCCCGTCCAAAGCGGTCAGAAGCTCTTCGTTATAATCGGTGATCTTGAAGAACCATTGCGTCAGCTCGCGCTGCTCGACCAAAGCGCCGGAGCGCCAGCCGCGTCCGTCAATGACCTGCTCATTGGCGAGAACCGTCATATCCTCCGGGTCCCAGTTCACTTTCGACTGTTTGCGGTGAACGAGGCCCTTGTCGAGAAAATCGACAAACAGCATCTGCTGGCGGTGGTAATAATCCACGTCACAGGTGGCGAATTCGCGCGACCAGTCGAGCGACAGCCCCATGAGCTTCAGCTGCCGCCGCATCACAGCGATGTTCTGATAGGTCCATTCCTTCGGATGCACCTTGTTCTGCATCGCGGCGTTTTCCGCCGGCATGCCGAACGCGTCCCAGCCCATCGGGTGCAGGACGTTGAACCCCCTGGCGCGCTTGTAGCGGGCGACGACATCGCCCATCGTGTAGTTGCGCACATGGCCAATATGGATGCGACCGGACGGATAGGGAAACATTTCGAGCACGTAGTAGCGCGGGCGCGGATCCTCGTTCTTCGTCTCGAACAGCTTCGCCGCGTCCCAAGCTTTCTGCCAGCGGGGCTCGGTGTCCTTCGGGTTATAGCGCTCGGCTGCCATATGAGGTATTTCTCTGCCAAATCAGGATGAAAATCAGGGCGGACCTTCACCATGATTGGCCGGACTGGTCAACCATGAGCCGATGTCGGGCGCCAATAAAGGTTTGAGAATGAACACAACACTGGAGCGTCTCGCCACAGTGAAATCCCACATCGCCGCTGTTGAAGCTAAGGCGAAACGTGGCAAGGACGAAGTGACGCTGGTGGTGGTGTCGAAGACATTTGATGCTGAACATATCCGTCCCGTCCTAACCGCCGGGCACATTGTTTTCGGCGAGAACCGCGTGCAGGAAGCGCAGGGCAAATGGCCTGCGCTCAGGACAGAGTTTCCCGGCATCGAGCTGCATCTCATTGGCCCGCTTCAATCCAACAAGGCCAAGGAGGCGGTGGCGCTGTTTGACTGCATCGAGACAGTGGACCGCGAAAAAATTGCCGAAGCGCTGGCGGCGGAAATCCGCAAACAGGGAAAACACCCAAAGCTGTTCGTGCAGGTCAACACGGGATTGGAAGAGCAGAAGGCCGGAATCAATCCGAGCGGCTGCGTGGCTTTCGTGGAGCGCTGCCGCGCGGTTCACGCTCTGAAAATCGAAGGCCTGATGTGCATCCCGCCTGCGGAGGAGAACCCCGGTCCGCATTTCGCGCTTCTTGAAAAACTCGCCAAACAATGCGGCGTGGCGGCGCTGTCGATGGGCATGTCTGCTGATTATGAGCTGGCCGTGGCGTTCGGGGCGACGCAAGTAAGAGTTGGGTCGGGGGTGTTTGGGGTGAGGGGCTATGCCGTTTGACGGAATACCTTATTTGGAATAGACTTCGTGATGATCCGAAGCATCGCAGTCAATTCAGCTGAGCGGCTCTATAAAGACGAATTCGTCAAGGCGTTTTCGGGTTTTGAACGGCAGGCAAGACGAAAGCTGCAATTGCTGAATGCCGCTCGCTCTCTGGACGAATTAAAGGTTCCGCCTGGAAATCGATTGGAACTTCTAAGGGGCGACCGCTCAGGCTTTCACAGTATCCGGATCAACGAACAATGGCGGATCTGTTTCAAATGGGTGGATGGGCATGCCTTCGAGGCCGAAATTGTTGACCATCATTAGGAGCACTTGATGATGCAGATATTATCTCCCATCACCCCCGGCGAAATTCTCCTCGAAGAATTTCTCATACCCTTGAAAATCAGCCAGAATCAGCTGGCGCGGGATATTGATGTGCCGGTGAGCCGTGTTTCAGGCATCGTAAAGGGTGAGCGGTCGATCACGGCTGACACGGCTTTGCGCCTTGCGGCATTTTTCAAGACATCGCCCGATATGTGGCTTACGTTGCAGTCAGAATATGATCTCCGGCTGGCAAGGGCCGAGCGAGGCGCTGAGATCAATCGGAGCGTGCGCGCGTGGGATGCGTCAAAAGTGGCCGCTGCCTAGCTGTTCCCGCTTTTCGATTACTCCGCGCTGCTGTTTGACTTCAGGCACTTTTTGACTGCATTGTGTTCACCTGCAAGAGTGAAGGGTGCCAACATGCCTTCCAAGGCCGAAACGTTTTCAGTCCGTCTCTCTGATGCGGTGAAAGCCCACGTAGATGAGCTGGCGCGCGCGACGAAGCGCAGCCGCTCGTTCATCGTGCAGGAAGCGGTTGCCAACTATGTTCAGGACCGTGCCGATTACATGCGTGAGCTGGATGAAGCTGTCATAAGCGCCGCAAGTGGTATGGGACACTCGGGCGAGCAGATATTCGGCTGGATGAGGTCGTGGGGAACCGCAAACGAACTTGTCTTGCCAGAGACCGATATTCATCCGGCGAAGTGAATCGCGGCTTGTCTTCACCCGCGAAGCCAAGCTTGATCTTGCCGATGTTTGCGCCAGCGCCCGGGAACCGATCAAGTCCAATCTGGATTTCCAAATCCATATTTCTTGAGGAACATCATCTTCATCAGGTTGGCACCGCGATAAAAGCCCAAACCGCTCCGGCGTGCCACATGATTGTCAGGCAAACAAACGGCTGTTAGGCTGCTGGCGTTATTGGCAATGGGGGCATTTTCGAGGAGGTCATCACATGAACCGTTTCGCATCGGCTTCGCTGGCATTCACGTCAGCGCTTCTGTCAACGGCTGGGCCGTCCTTCGCCGAAAATCCATTTTCCGCCCCGACGTTCTGGCTCGAAAAGAAGCTGGGCCTGTGCCTCGCCATCGACAAGGCATCAGGCCCGCTTCCAGGCTCTGATGAGTGCGTTCAGATTTCCGGATCAAGAAGCAAGCGGAATCCCGTCACCGGGTATTTTTGCGAGGAACAGGGAACTGTGGGTTTCTTCTCGAACTTTGCGGCATCCGACAACTCAGTAAGGCCGGAGTTTTTTGTCGGCGGCCACAGGGGCGGCACGCTAACCCTTCAATACTGCGTCCGACCAAGCAACGATCCGGAAATTGAGTTCAACTGCGAAACCTCACTGACGTTTGAAAGCGCCGACAAGTGCCCGGGCGGGTGAATTTCTGGAACTCGTTTGAAATTGACAGTTATTCAGGGTTCGAGAAAGCGCAATTATGCGCTGCACGTCTGCCACGCCCGGCGCAGCCCGCTCGGCTGTAACGCGCTGACCTTGCCGTAATCGGCTCGCCGCTTAACCACTCCCCCGCTCGGCATTTGCCGCCTGCGCTTCGGGCGGGTAATGTGCGGTCCGACAGGGACAGACGCATCCAGCATGAACTCACTCACACCAAATGAACGGACCGCCGGTATCGCCCGCTCGCGCATTGCGGCCATGTCGGCCCAAGAGCGGATCACTTTCGCCGCCGCGCATCCGGCGTCGCGGGCGGCGCTGGAAGGTGGCGCGGGACATTTCCTCAACCGCGTGCCGCTGCACTGGATGAGCGACTGGTCGATGCCATTCCCGATGCTGGTCGAAAAAGCCAAAGGGGCACGGCTCACAGACATTGACGGCATGAGGTTCGACGATTTCTGCCTCGGCGACACAGGCTCCATGTTCGGCCACTCGCCGAAGCCTGTGGCCAAAGCCATTCGCAGGCAGGCCGCCAAAGGCCTCACCTACATGCTGCCGACGCCGGAGGCGATGGAGGTTGGCAAGTTCCTGACTGAGCGGTTTGGGCCGTTTCAGTGGCAGATCGCCACGACGGCGACGGACGCCAACCGCTTCGCCCTGCGGGTGGCGCGGGCGGTGACTGGCAGAAAGAAGATCCTCGTCTTCAACGCCTGCTACCACGGCACGGTGGATGAGACCTTTGTGCGGCTGGAACGCGGCAAGGCCGTTCACCGGCCGGGTCTGGTCGGGCAGGTCGCTGATCTCACACAAAATACGGTGGTCGTCGAATTCAACGACATCCCGGCCTTGGAAAAAGCCCTTGAAGCCAAGGACATCGCCTGTGTCATCACCGAGCCGGTTCTCACCAATTCCTGCATGGTCCTGCCCGCGCCCGGTTTCCACAACGCCCTGCGCAAGCTGACCCGCGAGGCGGGAACGCTGCTGCTGATCGACGAGACGCACACAATCTCCACCGGCCTTGGCGGTTTCACAAACACGCACGGATTGGAGCCGGACATTTTCGTGTTGGGCAAACCGGTCGCCGGCGGTGTGCCTGCATCAGTCTGGGGACTTTCAGAAGATACGGCGAAGCGATTCCTCGAAACAGAAAAGACGCGTCCCGCCGGTCATTCCGGCATGGGCACGACGCTGTCCGCCAACCCGCTACAGTTCGCCGCCATGCGCGCCTGCCTTTCCGAGGTGATGACCAAGGGCAACTACGCCCATATGGAAACGCTTGCCGACGAGCTGGAATGTGCGCTGCGAAAGATTATCAATAAGCGCAGGCTGCCATGGCACGTCGCCCGCGTCGGCGCGCGCGTTGAATTCATCTGCGCGCCGGGGCCTTTGAAGAATGGCGCGGAGGCCGAGGCGGCGCATCAGCCGGAGCTGGAAAAGTGCATTCATCTGGCGCTGTTGAACCGGGGCAGCCTGATTGCACCATTTCATAACATGATGCTGATATCTCCTGCGACGAAGCGGAAACAGGTGGAGCGGCTGGTGAAGAATTTCGCCGATGTCACGCGCCTTTTGACAAATTGAGTTGTTGAGAAAAATGCAGTCACCATCAGGTTCGACCAGAAGCGAAGCCGAGGCCTTTCTCGATGCCAATCCGGACATTGAGGCGGTGGACATTGTGCTCACCGACACGAACGGCATCGGCCGCGGTAAAATCGTCCGACGCCATGAGCTGTTGCCGATCTATGAAAGCGGCCGGCATTTTCCTATCTCGATCCTCGGTCTCGACATAACCGGCGAGGATGTGCACGAGACCGGGCTGATCTGGGATTCCGGCGACGGGGATCTTCGCGCCTGGCCGGTTCCGGGCACGCTCGCCCGCATCCACGGCACGAACCCGGCGCGCGCCGAAGTGCTGATGTCCATGTATTCGCTCGACGGCGTCCCCATGACATCGGACCCGCGCCATGCCTTGCAGCGGCAGGTCGATGCGTTCGCCAAGCAGGGGCTGAAGCCAGCCGGCGCTTTTGAGCTGGAATTTTTCCTCCTTTCCAATGAGCGCGATTCAAAGGGTCAGGTTCATCCCGCCGCCGCCGTGCTCGACGGTCGCACAAGCGGCAAAACCGAGGTCTATTCGGTCGACCATCTGCACGGCATGGAGCCGCTTTTCTCCGATATTTACGCGGGCGCTAAAATTGCCGGCATACCGGCGGAGACGCTGATCTCCGAATATGCGCCGGGCCAGTATGAGTTGACACTGCACTACCGCGAAAATGTGATGCAGGCGGCGGATGATCTGATCCGGCTGAAACGCCTCGTGCGGGCGCAGGCGCGGCGGCACAATGTCACCGCCTGTTTCATGGCCAAGCCCATCGCCGACTATGCGGGCTCGGGGATGCATTTTCATGTGTCGCTGATGGACGGAAGCGGACACAATATTTTCATTGAAGAAAAAGAAGGCGTCTGGTCGCCGCTGCTCTTGAATGCGCTCGGCGGTCTCAAGGCGACGATGGGCGAATCCATGCTGGTCTTCGCCCCGCACGCCAATTCCTGGAGGCGCTTTGTCTCGCAGTCTTACGCGCCCGTGTCCCCGACATGGGGCGTCAACAACCGTTCGGTGGCGCTGCGCATTCCGGCTGGCAGCATCAAGGCGCGGCGCATCGAGCACCGCCCGTCAGGCGTCGACGCCAATCCCTATCTCGTCGCCACAACGGTCCTCGCAGGCGTCCGCCACGGCCTTGCCAACCGGCTCGACCCCGGCCCTGAGACAACAGGCAACGGCTACGAAGGCGCACCGGAAAATTCCGGCCTGCCGACAGACTGGCGCAGCGCGATTGCAGCGGCGAAGGATTCAGCGTTTCTGAAAAAAGCGCTGGGCGAGGACCTGCACCGGACATTCATTTCGATCAAGGAGGCCGAATATTTCCGTGTGGCGCGCACCATCAGCGATGTGGATTATCATCTTTATCTGCACGAAGTCTGATCGCTACCAGGTCCGGCGCGGGCCGTTGTCAATGTGATAGAATCCGGAAGGATAGCGGTTGAAGCCGCCAACCTCGCTGTGCGCCAATAGAAACTTGACAAGTCCGCGCGAGGAGCCGTGCACGCGGAAATCCACGGCGCGGCAGGACAGGTGAAGCGACTTGCCGCGCCCGCCGACACGGCGGTTCTTGGCGCGGGGGCGCCACGTCGAATTGACCGTGATCGGACCATATCTCGCTGAGACGCGCTTGAGCATCCTGATCAGCGATCCCGGCACGCACCTCGTCGGCGCGCGGTACACGATGGCGGGCCTGCCGCGCGGCAGGGCGGCGAGGATCAGCGGGTTCATCCTGTCATAGACCGAGTCCGCCAGAAACGCGTGCTCATGCCCGAAATCATGAACTGCAATTTGCTGCTTCGGCGACGTTATGGCCGGCAAAGCGCCGGCGAATGCCTGTGTGCCTATATCGGAAGTGCTTACCGCAAGCACACCTAAGGCAGCCAGAGCCGCGATGGCACGGCTCATTGAAATCAGTTGACGCATTTCAGGCCCCTCTTCCCAGCCGCTCCCACAGCTGTCAGCGTCCACGGCCTCCCAATCGCGGACAAAACATTGCGCATCTGTCGGCGCAATAGGACGAAATTGGCGGCATGCACCTCACGTTTTGTGACTCCGGCTTACAGGCGGGGACGATTGCACCCTCTCCAGTTTAGCGGGAATTATCCGCCGCATGCGGACGGATTGGCGCTAAGCCGCGCAATTTAAATCGATTTTCATGGCCAATCGTCTAATTTGCAGCGCCTGCGCATTGCTGTAGGTCACAGCCGCCCCTGCGGTGAAATTGTGATTGCCCAATTGCGCCAATCATGGAATTCAGGGACGGGAGAGTGTCTTTGGAGGAGGTCTCAGATGTCGGACAAGGTCTATAAAATTCTGCCCAGCGCCAAAAAGCGCGCGCTGATCGACAATGAGACCTATCTGAAATGGTATGCGGAATCGGTCAAAAAACCCGATAAGTTCTGGGGCAAGCATGGCAAGCGCATAGACTGGTTCAAGCCTTACACCAAAGTGAAGAACACCTCGTTCACCGGCAAGGTGGCGATCAAATGGTTTGAGGACGGGCTCACCAACGTCTCTTACAATTGCATCGACCGGCACCTGAAAAAGCGCGGCGATCAGGTCGCGATCATCTGGGAAGGCGACAATCCCTACGACGACAAAAAGATCACTTACAAAGAGCTGTCGCTCCAAGTGAACAAGCTGGCAAACGTGCTGAAGAGCAACGGCGTCAGGAAAGGCGACCGCGTCACGCTGTATCTGCCGATGATCCCGGAAGCGGCGTATGCCATGCTCGCCTGCACGCGCATCGGCGCTATCCATTCCATCGTTTTCGGCGGCTTCTCGCCGGACTCGCTCTCGGGCCGCATCATTGACTGCGAGTCGACCTTTGTCATCACCGCCGACGAGGGCCTGCGCGGCGGCAAGACCGTGCCGCTGAAGGAGAACACCGACAAGGCCGTGGACATCGCGGCCAAGGCGGGCGTCATGGTGAAGAACGTGCTCGTCGTGCGCCGCACCGGCGGCAAGGTCGAATGGGCGCCGGGCCGCGACCTCTGGTATCACGATGAAATGGGCAAGGCCGCCGCCAGGTGCGAGCCTGAAAAGATGAAGGCGGAAGACCCGCTGTTCATCCTCTACACATCCGGCTCGACCGGCAAACCGAAAGGCGTGCTGCACACGACCGGCGGTTATCTCGTCTATGCCGCAATGACGCATCAATATGTCTTCGATTACCATGACGGCGACATTTACTGGTGCACGGCGGATGTCGGCTGGGTCACAGGGCACTCGTATATTGTCTACGGTCCGCTGGCCAACGGCGCGACGACTTTGATGTTTGAAGGCGTGCCGAACTATCCGTCCACGTCACGCTTCTGGGAAGTCATCGACAAGCATCAGGTCAACATTTTCTACACCGCGCCGACGGCGATCCGCTCGCTGATGTCGGGCGGCGATGCGCCGGTGACGAAGACCTCGCGCAGGAGCCTGCGCCTGCTCGGCTCCGTCGGCGAGCCGATCAATCCGGAAGCGTGGGAATGGTACTATCAGGTGGTGGGCGGGAAGAAATCGCCGATTGTCGACACGTGGTGGCAGACCGAGACCGGCGGCATTCTCATCTCGCCGCTGCCCGGCGCAACGGATCTCAAGCCTGGCTCGGCGACGCGGCCCTTCTTCGGCGTGCAGCCGCAGCTGGTGGATAATGAGGGCAAGGTTCTGGACGGCGCGGCGGACGGAAATCTCTGCATCACTGACTCCTGGCCCGGACAGGCACGCACGATTTACGGCGATCATGACCGCTTCATCCAGACCTATTTCTCCACCTACAAAGGCAAATATTTCACCGGCGACGGCTGCCGCCGCGATGCCGACGGCTATTACTGGATCACCGGCCGCGTCGATGATGTCATCAACGTCTCCGGCCACCGCATGGGCACGGCGGAGGTGGAGTCGGCGCTGGTCAGCCACAATCTCGTCTCCGAAGCCGCCGTTGTCGGCTACCCGCACGACATCAAGGGACAGGGCATTTACTGCTATGTGACGCTGATGGCCGGTCAATCGGGCGATGATGCGCTGCGCAAAGCGCTTGTGGCGCATGTGCGTAATGAGATCGGCCCGTTCGCCGCGCCGGACAAAATCCAGTTCTCTCCCGGCCTGCCCAAAACCCGCTCCGGCAAAATCATGCGCCGCATCCTGCGTAAGATCGCCGAGGACGATTTCGGCGCGCTCGGCGACACATCAACGCTCGCCGATCCGGCGGTGGTGGATGACCTGATCACCAACCGGCAGAACAGAAAGGGCGGCTGAGTCGGCAGACTTGCGCTGCTGAATTATGCTGACATGGGCGGGCCAATTTTGTTATGATCCTCTTATGACAGCGCTCGCAAAGCACCGTTTGACGGTTGACGAGTTTATCGCCTGGTCCATGGGACAGCGCGGGCGCTATGAGCTTTTCAGAGGCGAAGTCTTCGCAATGTCACCGGAGACGGTGGGCCACGCCAAGATCAAGGCCGCCGTGCATGCGGCGCTGGTGCGCGGACTTCGCAAAAGTCAGCTGCGCTGCCATGCACTGCCGGACGGGGTGACAGTGAGGATCAACAGCGAAGCCGCTTATGAGCCCGATGCGCTGGTTTATTGCGGCGAGGAATTGCCGCCATCCGCACTCGAAGTGCCAGCGCCGGTGATCGTCGTCGAAGTCTTGTCGCCCTCGACGCACCGGATCGACGTTTCGTCCAAACTGATCGGCTATTTCCAGCTGCCGAGCGTCATGCATTATTTAATCGTCGATCCCTCGCAATCCGTTATCATCCATCACGCGCGCGGCGCAGGCGGCGACATCCTCACGCGCGCTGTGACGGTGGGCGCAGTCAAGCTCGATCCGCCGGGCTTGGAACTGCACCTGGCGGACATCTACGGGGCATGATAAATTTGCCATCGCACCTGTTCGCTGACACAGTGCGCGCAGGACAGGAGCGGCCTAAGCATGAGCCTTGAATCCGTCCGCGCCTTCATTGCCGAACATGCGCCGGACATAGAAATCCTCATCCATGACGGCCTGACCGCCACCGTTGCCCAGGCGGCCGAGGCGCATGGCGTGCCGCAGACGGCCATCGCCAAGACATTGTCGCTCACTGTCGGCGGGCGGACGTTCCTCGTCGTGGCGGGCGGCATGGCGCGGCTGGACAATAAGAAGGCCAAGGCCGAGTTCGGCGGCAAGGTCTCGATGCTTGGACCGGATGAGGTTCTGCGGCTGACCGGCCATCCGGTCGGCGGCGTCTGTCCGTTCGGGCTTGCGACGCCCTTGCCGGTCTATTGCGATGTGAGCCTGCGCGACTTTGCCGAGGTCGTGCCTGCGGCGGGCAGCGCGCAAAGCGCGCTGCGGATTGCGCCGGACAAGCTTGCGGCGCTGACCCATGCCAAATGGGTGGATGTATGCTCGCTTGCACAAGGCAGGATATAGGCGGACAATCACAGGGCGGCAGTGAGGCTGCCCCGCTTCCATCAAAAGGTCGCCCATGAACATCTTGAAGGCCGGTTCCGCCTATTTCGCACTTATATTCTCGTTCGGATTCATTCTCGGAACCATCCGCGTTCTAGCGATCATCCCGCGCATTGGCGAATTTGCGGCGACGCTGCTGGAACTGCCTTTGATACTGACAGCCTCGTGGTTCGTTTCGGGCTGGCTGATCAAGAGATTGCAGATTGCGCCGGACACAGGCAGCAGGTTTCTGATGGGCGCCGCCGCATTCGGCATCACAATGATTGCGGAACCGCTGCTCGGACTGTCGTTCGGCAGGCCGCTCGCCGAGCAATGGACGGCGCTGCTGCGTCCAGCCGGGCTCGCCGGCCTGGCCGGGCAGGCTCTGTTCGGGTTGATGCCTTGGATCAGGCTTCAGACAATCGACCTCCGCGCGGAAGGGTGAGGCGCGGGCCAGCACACAGCCGCAGGCAGAACTGAACCAGCAGAAATCATATCTTTGGCCCGTACAAATCATCCCGCGTCTGCGGCACCGGAGAAACCCCGCGCTGCCGCTTGGAGGCCAGCGTCTGGTTAATCTGCATCGAGCCGCGCTCGAAGGCGAGCGACACGCCGGCCAGATAAAGCAGCCACAGCCGCGCCCTGCCCTCGCCTGCCTCCGCCGCCGCCTCGTCCATCCTTGCATGGAGCCTGTCGTGCCAGAGACGGGTCGTGCGCGCATAGTGAAGGCGCAGGTTCTCCGCGTCGTGCACTTCAAAGCCGTGCGATTCCAGATTGCCGACGCTCATGCCCAGATGATCCAGTTCGCCGCCCGGGAAGATATATTTAATGATCGCCTTGTTCTCGGCGGTCCTGCGCTTCCATGCCTTTTTTGACTTTTTGTTCAGCCGCGTGATGGCGTGGTGCAGGTAGAGCCCGCCCAGCTTGAGCAGCCGGTTCATCGCGGTGAAATAGGCGTCGTGCGCGGCAAGGCCGACATGCTCGAACATGCCGATGGAGGAAATCTTATCGAACTGGCCCTCCATCTCCTCATAGCTCTTAATGTGGATTGTGATCCTGTCCTCCAGACCCTCCGCCTTAATACGCTCGCGCGCCAGCGCGGTCTGCGCTTCGGACAGCGACACGCCATGGCCGGTGACCCCGTAGTTCTTCGCCGCATAGATCAGCAGCGAACCCCAGCCGCAGCCGATGTCGAGCAGCGTTTCGCCTTGCTTCAGCCGCAGCTTGCGGCAGACATGCTCAAGCTTGTCTTCCTGTGCCTGAGCGAGGCTGTTGTCCCAGTCTTTAAAATAGGCGCACGTGTAGACCATGCGCTCGTCAAGGAAGAGGCTGTAGAACGCGTTGGACACGTCATAGTGATGCATGACCGCCGCCTTGTCCGAGCCGCTGACATGTGGCGCGCCGCCGCCAAGGCCGGAATTTTTCGACCCGCGGCCGGACCATAGCAGCGAGGGAATGTCTTTCAGCAATTGCCATTTAGGCAGGCTCTTCAACTTTTTCTTGAAGCTGCCTTCCGCCCGAAGCGCCGCAATATCGAAAATCGACCCGTTCTCAATATCGAGTGATTTGGCGATCCAAAGCTCGACAATAGAGTTGAGGCCGGGTCGGCGCACAAGCTGCCGCACAGCGTCCATATCGTTAATTTTGAGCGAAGGCCCGCCTTCCGGTCCGATCCGCTCGCCATCCCAAAGCTCCACTGCAAAGCCCGGCGCCAGCGATTGGACAATGGTTCGCACAATGCGCGCCGACTTGGTTTCCGCAGACATCTGCCTGTCTCCATTCCGCGTCTTCGTGGCAATTCTGTAGTTTGAATGCAACACCCGGACGCTTTGCATTGGAACAATGGCAATTTGCTGTTGTCAAAACCACCGATTCACTTCATCTTCGCGCCAGTCCAACGAACCGGGAGGAGGTGATCCGATGTCCAGTGATTTCGCAATCTGCCATGAGGCTTCGGAGGATTTGGCGAGGGTGGCAACCCACCGCGCCTGATGCTTTCGGGACCGCCGAGCGGTCCAAATCCGCCTTATTGACAGACGGAATTGCGGGGACTGCCCTTTTGGGCAGTCCTTTCATTTTGCATTCTCTCTTTTGAAACTGAATTGGATAAGATCATGTCAGCTACGGTGCAGCGCGCCGGGGCGATAAGCCCGTTGCGGGAAGAGGTCAACGCCATGCTGCGCCTCTCCTGGCCGCTCATTTTGACCAATATGGCGCAGACGCTGATGACGGCGACCGACGTGGTCATGCTCGGCCGTCTCGGCTCGGACGCGCTCGCTGCAAGCGCGCTCGGCACCAGTCTGCATTTCACGCTGGTGATTTTCGGCCTCGGCATAGTGCTGGCGACCTCTCCGATGATGGCCAAGGATCTCGGCGAAAACCGCTTCGCCGTGCGCGAGCTGCGGCGCACCGCGCGGCAGGGACTGTGGTCGTCAATCGCCGTCGCCGTGCCGGTGTGGCTCGTTCTTTGGAACGCCGGCGCGATCCTCGCCGCTATGGGCCAGGAGCCAAAACTGGCAGCGCTCGCCGGAACATATTGCCGCGCCCTGCAATGGTCGGTTCTGCCCTTCTATGGGTTCGTCGTGCTGCGCTCTTTTATCTCGGCGCTTGAGCGGCCGGGCTGGGGACTGGTTATCGGCCTCATTGCCATTCTCTTCAACGCGCTCGCCAACTGGTGGCTGGTGTTCGGCAATTTCGGCTTCCCGGCGCTTGGCATTGCAGGCTCAGGTCTTGCCACGACCATCTCCATGTCCTTCATGTTTCTCGGTCTCGCGGCAGTTATCATGTTCGACAAAAAGTTCCGCCGCTACCGCCTGTTCGGCCGGTTCTGGCGGGCCGACTGGCCGCGGTTGGCACAGCTCTGGAGGCTGGGCCTGCCCATCGGCTTCATCATGATTTTCGAAGTCGGTCTGTTCACCGGCTCGACGGCGGTGATGGGCTATATCGGCGAAGCCTCGCTCGCCGCGCATGCCATCGCGCTGCAGATCGCCTCCGTCGCCTTCATGGCGCCGCTGGGTTTTGGCCAGGCCGCGACGGTGCGCATCGGCCGGGCGTTCGGCGCGGGCGACAGCGAGGGCGTCCGGCTGGCCGGCGCGGTGGCGTTTTTCATGGTCATGGGGTTCATGTCGATGACCGCCATGCTGATGGTGCTTTTTCCCACGCAGCTCATCGGCATATTCATTGACATCGCAAAACCTGGGAACGCGGCAACTATGAAGCTCGGAGTCGTCTTCCTGTTCTTCGCGGCCATGTTTCAGCTGTTCGACGGCGCGCAGGCGGTGCTGCTCGGCATGCTGCGCGGGCTGCATGACACGAAAATGCCGATGGTCTTCGCGGCGGTCAGCTATTGGTGCGTGGGAATGCCAGTCGGGCTTTGGCTCGCTTTCAGGGCGGGCTGGCAAGGCGCGGGCGTCTGGACGGGTCTGCTGGCCGGGCTGGCAGCCGTGTCGGTCATGCTCGGCGCACGCTGGCTGCGGCGTGGGCAGCTTGGACTTGAGATTGACAGGACATGAAAAAGACGGGCGTGATGTCAGCGCCCGCCTTTCGGTTTCTCAAAGTTCAGTTTGTCAGCGTCAGCGACTGGATGCGCCGGGCGATGTCGTCAAAGGCCTTCTTCAACTCGTCGCCGTTGTCGGCATTGTAGAAGGTCTGTTCGCCGCCGACAGGCGTGGAGGCGCAATCACTGAGCGTCTTGATCGCTTCAGCCTCATATGCCGCGCCGCCCGCATTCTTCAGATCAAAGCCGATCGTGTAGAGTTTGACGCCGCGGTCCTTGATCGCGCTGCAATACTTCATTGCAAGGCGGCCTGATTTCTGGGCGACACCCGGATAAGGAGTTATCGCGTCATTTGAGAGGCCCGAAGCCTCAGAGTTGAAGAGGCCGTCCGTCATCAGAATGATATACTTGTCCGATCCGGCTGTGTTGTAAGCGACCGGCTCAGACTTCACGGGCAGCACCGATTTCCAATTGGGCGACACCATGTACCAGCCAAACTGCAGCCCGATCTGGCCCGCAGTGCCGCCTTTTGCCGACAGCTTGTCTATCATGCTGTTGAGGAGCGCCTTGTCTTTCGTCAGCGGTTGAAGCGCGACCGATGGGCATTTCCAATCCGGCTTGCCCCAAACCTCTTCCTTGTTGGTCCAAACATTGAAGTGTTTCATCTCATTTGAGCCGGTGAGCTTTGCAGAGACAGGGCTGGCGTCGGAAAACATCTGCGCGCCCCTGCGCTCGGTCGCACAATTGTCTGCGGCGGGTTTTCCGTTGACGTCGAGAAGATGCTTCCTGATTTCGCCGTTGCCAACGTTCACGCCCATCGCCCAAGGCGTGATTGCGACACGTGTGTTTTCCGAGCCGTTTTCCAGAAATGCCTTGACGGCGGACTTTGCAGCAATCTTCAAATCGCCAATCTTGTCTGAGCTGCCCTTTTTCATCATCGACCCTGTCACATCCAGCACCATAGAGACTTCAACCTTCCGCTCCGAATAGAGCGCGCCGATCTTGACGTTCACCGGCTGCACTTTCGGATTGTTCATCACCGGAAACATCATGTCGACATCGGCGCGGGCGGAGGCGGAGAGTTTGTTGGTGACCGGGTCAAGCGTAACATCCGTCAAATGCACATTTTCAGGCGTCAGCCGCTTGCCGTCGAGATTGGCTTCGAGGAAAGCCTGGACCCTCTTTGTCGCCTCTTTCTTGTCGACCTTGCCGCGCGTGATGTCGCGGGCGGTTGAGGTTACAGCGGCGTCCAGCGCGCTGGTCAGCTGCGACTTGGCGGAAATGATGCGCGCATAATCCACCGACAGGCCGACGCTGATCATCAGCACGCCAGAGCAGAGGGCGAAAATGATACTGTATTGCCCGCTCCTGTCGGCAGCGAAGTTTGAAACGGTGTTCTTGAGGCGGCGGATGAGGCTCATTTGTGTCTCCTTTGGGAACGCTGCGAGGCGTCTTTGAAAGAGACAGTGCGAATGGCGGGCCACGGCGGCGCAAAATGGCGGCCTCAGTCGGTTCTGAAAGTTAACCTATTGAAATATATGATATTTCTGAGTTGTTTACGTTAACCGGAGATGAAGAAAAGGAAGCAATGCCGTTTTCCTTAATTCTTCCTTCACCCTGTTTGGCGCCGCCGGCGGCGGCGAAGCAGACCGGGCTGGCGAACTGTCCCGTTTCAGGACGGGTCAAGACACCATCCGAGCCGCCTGCCGCCCTGATACGGCCGCGCCAGATCGACATCCAGCATGAACGACGCCGCGTCGGCAACATCGCTGTTGCCGGCGTCCGCGACGACGCGGGCGAAATATTTGTCGCCCGATATGTTGCGTATCTCTACGGGCGCCGATGCGAGAACATATTCCAAGGCGAGCCGAGCCTCTTCGGCGGCCACCCGTTCGGCATCGCACTTTGCCCTGCGCTCCGGCGCGTCAATGCCGCGCAGCCGCACGGACACAGTGACCTCATGCCCCGGCCAGACCTTCGCGCGCGCCAGAAACGTGTCGCCGTCGATGACTTTTATGACCTCCACCGCGACGGGGCCTGCGAGAAATTCGCGGCGCGCATGGGCGGGGTTGAGCGACGAAATCCAGAAAGCCGTTGCCAAAAGAAGGGCTTTGGAAGGGCCGAGCGGAATGAATTGAGGAATCATCTTAGTGTAAGAATAAATTCCTACGATCGAGAAAGCAAGCGTAAACTCATGCGAATTTTCCTTTGGCGCGGTGCGACCCGGTCCGCCGCGCTATTGTCAAGATATCCGGTTTGAATTCGCCGCATTTCACGAGCAACAAGATCGGGCAAACAAAGAATGCCTGCTGTCGAGCTTGATGGGCAGCTGACTGCGCCTCAGCCTTGCGGAAAATGCGATGACGAAAGCCTTCGAAAAAATCTCAGCCGGACTTGCAGACGCCCGCGCTTTCGCGCGCGGAGAAACAGTTGAAGGTCTCAAGCTGCATCTGACGGAGGCAGTGCAGAGTGAAACCGCCAGCCCTCAAAAATCGTGCGCGATGCCTTTGACCTCCCAATCGCCATAGCGCGCCGGGTCAGGTCCGCCGCGCCCGCCAATCTCTTTCTGCAAATCTTTGGCACGCACCGTGTTGCGTCTGTCCGCAGCCTCGGCCAACGCCCGCACGGCCGCGGGAGACAGTGTTTTTGCAGCCGTTCCTTCCAGCACTTCCGGTTCTGGTGCGCTCTCTTGCATGATTTCCCGACGAGATGATTGAACCTGAAGGCGACAATCGCCATTATCACTGGCAAAGATAGAGCGCAAACGCCGCCCTGCCACGGAGAATTCGGATGAATTTTATCAAAACCGCCATGCTGATCGCCCTCATGACGGCTCTGTTCATGCTGGTGGGCTACGCCATTGGCGGTTCGGGCGGCATGACGATCGCGCTGGTCATCGCATTTGCCATGAATGTTTTTTCATGGTGGAATTCTGACAAGATGGTGCTGCGGATGCAGAATGCGGTTGAGGCGGACGAAGCCAATGCTCCGGAGTTTTTCTCAATTATCCGCGCTTTGTCCGAGCGGGCGGACCTTCCGATGCCGCGCGTCTATCTGATCAAAAGCGACCAGCCCAACGCCTTCGCCACAGGCAGAAACCCGCAGAACGCAGCCGTCGCCGCCTCGACCGGGCTGCTCGAACAGCTGACAAAGGAGGAGGTCGCCGGCGTTATGGCGCATGAGCTGGCGCATATCGAAAACCGCGACACGCTGACCATGACGCTCACCGCGACGCTGGCTGGCGCAATCTCCATGCTTGGAAATTTCGCCTTCTTCTTCGGCGGCAACCGCGGCAACAACAATCCGCTTGGCGGGCTGGGCACGCTGTTCGCCATGATTGTCGCGCCGCTCGCCGCCATGGTCGTGCAGATGGCGGTGTCGCGCACGCGCGAATATTCCGCCGACCGGCGCGGCGCGGAAATCACCGGCAATCCGCTCTGGCTGGCTTCCGCGCTGAAGAAAATCGCCGCCGCCGCCAAACAGATCCCGAACTACCGCGCCGAGCGCTTCCCCGCCTCCGCCCACATGTTCATCATAAATCCGCTGTTCGGGTTAGGCGCGGACAGCCTGTTCTCGACCCATCCTGCGACTGAAAACCGCGTCGCGGCGCTGGAGGAGATGGCGCGCGAATTTGCCGGTCAGGAGCCGCTGGCCGATGAAATCCGCGAGCCTGTGGCTGACGCGCCGGTCGCACCGGAGCCGCCCGCGCCAAATCCATGGGGCCGCAACGCCGCGCCGAAAAAAGGCCCGTGGGCGTGAGTGGCGCTGAGGACTCCGCGCCGGACGCATCAAGCAACCAATCTACCGCACGGCCTGGCCTCGCCGTGCGCCGCGCCGCACAAAGACTCCTTGCCGCCGTCATTGAAACAGGCACATCGCTTGATGGATTGACCGATGACGAGCACGGCCACCCGCAGTTCATCGCGCTGGAGACGCGCGACCGGGCGCTCGCCCGCGCCGCGCTCGCATCGGCGCTTCGGCACCGCGTGACGATTGAGCGGCTTCTCGCCGGTCTGTTCGACCGGCCGCCGCCGAAGAACGCCACAAACCTTCTCCACATCCTTCATGTCGCCGCTGCGCAGATCCTGTTTCTCGATGTCCCGGATCACTCGGCGGTTGATCTGGCGGTCGAGAGCGCCAAATCAGACCCGCGCAGCGCCCGCTTCGCATCCCTTGTCAATGCGGTCCTGCGCAAGCTGATCCGGTCCAAGGAAACGGCGCTTCCGGAAATGCTGGCAAAAACTGACGACGCGCCGGACTGGTTCACTGAACGGCTGTGGGACGCATACGGCGCGGAAAAGGCGCGCGCTATCATAGCCATGCACCGTCTCCCGGCGCCGCTCGACCTGACGGTCAAAGAGGACGCGGCTGGCTGGGCGCAAAAGCTGAACGGATTGGTTCTGCCGAATGGCACGGTGCGCCTTGAAAGCTTCGAAGGAAAAGTCTCCATGCTTCCCGGCTTCGCCGAGGGCGCGTGGTGGGTGCAGGATGTGGCGGCAAGCCTTCCCGCCCGGCTGATGGGTGACATTAACGGCAAGCGCGTGGCAGACCTCTGCGCCGCGCCGGGCGGCAAGACCGCAAGCCTCATTCTTCAAGGCGCGAAGGTCACTGCCGTTGATATGTCCGCGTCGCGTCTGAAACGGCTTCGCACGAACATGTCGCGGCTGGGACTTGAGGCTGAGACTCTCATTGCGAACCTTTTGGATTTCAAGCCCGCCGAATTGTTGGACGCCGTCCTGCTCGACGCGCCCTGCTCTTCCACCGGCACCATCCGCCGACATCCGGATGTCGCCTGGACCAAAACGCTGGAAGCCGTCGAAAAGCTCGCTGCCTTGCAGCTGAAGCTCCTCAAACATTGCGTCTCGCTGGTGAGGCCGGGCGGCGTGATCCTGTTTTCGAACTGTTCGCTGGACCGGTTGGAAGGTGAGGACCTCGCCGCCAGCTTCCTTTTGGAGCAACAGGGCGTCGAGCGTCTCGGCTTTCTGCCGCAGGAACTGCCTGGATTTGCGCATCTTATAGATGCACAGGGCTGGCTGCGCACCACGCCGGCCGACCTTGACCTCGGGAGGCCTGAAATCTCCGGCATGGACGGTTTCTTCGCAGCGCGCTTCAAACGTTTGAATTAACTGTTTCAATTCAGGTCATTCCCATGCCATTGCCGCGCTTGCCGCTTGTGCTTGAGGCAAGGGCGGTTATGATTCGTCGCTCAGGGCGGGCGTTCGGGCACATGGAGTATTGTATTGGCAGGCGGTTTGGCTGGACAGCCACAGCTTTGGGGATTGGTCGCCAGCGAAGCCTGGCGCCGGTTCAAAAGACGAATGCGATCCGGACCCATCGCCAAATGGCGCTTTGCCGGCCGCGCGCCTGACCGCATCCTGATCGCCCCGCCGGACCTGCGCAACGCCGATCCGCACATAGCCCAGGAATTTTACGCCGGCCGTTACTATCTGGCGGGCGCATCTGTTGAGACGCGCGGCCAATCGCCTTTCCTCATCGAAGCGCCGAACCTCGCCTGGGCGAAGGCGCTGCATAACTTTCAGTGGCTGCGGCACATGCGGGAGGCAGGAACTGATATCGCCGCCGCGCACGCCCGCTCTCTGGTCGGCGATTGGCTGGCGGGCGATGGGCGGCTGGTGACCGGCATGAGCTGGGAGCCGGAAGTGGTAGCGCAGCGGATCATCGCCTGGCTGCAGCATTCCAACGTCATTCTTAAGGGCGCGGACCTCACATTCTACCGCGCGTTCCTAAAGAGCCTGTCCTTGCAGATCAAATATCTGCGCCGCCTCGCGCCGGAGATGGACGCGGGCGAGCCGCGGCTGATCGCCCGCATCGCGCTCGCCTATTCGGCGCTGGCGCTGCCGGTGTCCCCGGTCAAGCTGCGCGCCGCCACCCGCAATCTCGAGCGCGACCTTGCTGAACAGATTCTCCCCGACGGCGGGCATATTTCACGCAGTCCGCTGACCATTCTTGAGCTTCTCGCCGACCTTCTGCCGTTGCGCCAGACCTATGCGATCCAGTCGTCCGCCCCGCCGCAGGCGCTGATCGCAGCCATTGAACGCATGCTGCCTGCGCTGCGCTTCTTCCGCCATCAGGACGGCGCGCTGGCTTTGTTCAATGGCGTCGGCCTCACCAGAACAGAACGGCTCGCCGCCGTGCTGCGCCACGATGAGAGCGGCGGCGCGCCGCTTCTTGCAGCCACCCATTCCGGCTTTCAGCGGCTGGCGATGGGCGGGGTGACCATCATTGCCGAAACAGGCAGGCCGCCGCCTGTAAGCGCCTCGCGCGAGGCCCATGCGGGCTGCCTGTCGTTCGAAATGTCGTCCGGACGCCACCGCTACATCGTCAATGCAGGCGTTGACCGCACAGGGCCGGAGGAGTTCCGCGCGCTCGCCCGCGCCACGGCGGCGCATTCCACAGCGACACTGAACGACACGTCCTCGTGCCGGTTTTCGCTCTCGCTTTCGATGACCAGAATGCTCGGCACGGCCATGATCGGCGGCCCAAAAAACGTCACTGTCGAGCGGAGGGACGGCGATGGCTGGCAGGGCTTCACCGCCCGGCATGATGGCTATGCGCCCGCCTTCAAGCTCCTGCACGAGCGCAGCCTTGTCCTGTCGAACGCCGGTTCGGTGCTGGAAGGCGCGGACCGCTTTCTGCCGTCTGCCAAGCGCAACAGAAGCGCCAGCCCGCGCGACACCGCCGCTATCCGCTTCCATCTTCACCCAAATGTGCGGCCAATCATCAACGCCGAAGGCCATCTGATGCTGCTGGCAGAGGGCGGCGATTCCTGGGTATTCACATGTCAGGAGCTCGAGCCGGTTCTGCAGGAATCGATCTTTTTCGCGGGCATCACGGGGCCGGTCAAAACCAAGGCGATTGTGCTGGAGTTTAAACCTTCTAAGCTGAACCAAGTGCATTGGCGCTTCACCCGCACAGCGCTCGGCGCACATTCACAGCGCGGTTGAAAACCGGCCTTGGCGGTGGCAACACCGGTTTAATGATGCTAACCGCCCGCCATCTTTCATGTTCCCAGGATTAAAATGGCTGTCGCCTCCAAGAAAATTCCCGCTCCCGACCTCGTCAAGGTTAAGCGCGCGCTTCTGTCGGTTTCCGACAAGGCCGGGCTGGTTGATTTCGCCCGCAGGCTCGCGTCGATGGGCATTGAGCTCGTCTCCACCGGCGGCACGCGCAAGGCGATCACTGAAGCGGGCATTGCGGTGCGCGATGTGACGGACCTCACCAGTTTTCCAGAAATCATGGACGGCCGCGTCAAGACGCTGCATCCGGGCGTGCATGGCGGGCTGCTTGCGGTGCGCGGCGACGACGAGCATGTCGCTTCGATGATCGAGCATGACATTGCCGAGATCGATCTTGCGGTCATCAATCTCTATCCGTTCGAAGAAGTGCAGGCCAAGGGCGCCGACTATCCGACGACGGTTGAGAACATCGACATTGGCGGCCCCGCCATGCTGCGCGCCGCCGCGAAAAACCATGCCTACGTCACGATCATTGTTGATCCGCAAGACTATGTCCGCGTGGCGGAGAGCCTGAAAGAAAATGGCGGTTCCACGCCCTACCTGCTGCGGCAGGAGCTGGCGGCCAAAGCCTTCGCACGCACCGCCGCCTACGACGCGCTGATCTCCAACTGGTTCGCCGCCTCACTTGCAACGCCCGTGCCGGATTTCCGCGCCGTCGGCGGCAGGCTGGCGGAGAAAATGCGCTACGGCGAGAACCCGCATCAGCAGGCCGGCTTCTACGTGACCGGCGAGCGGCGCCCCGGCGTCGCCACCGCGCGGCAACTGCAGGGCAAGCAGCTGTCCTACAACAATATCAATGACACCGACGCGGCGTTTGAGCTGGTGGCCGAATTTGACCCGGCCCGCACTGCGGCGGTCGCCATTATCAAACACGCCAATCCCTGCGGCGTCGCCGAAGGCAATAGCCTGCGCGAGGCCTATCTCAACGCGCTGTCCTGCGATCCGACCTCGGCATTCGGCGGCATCATCGCGCTGAACCAGCCGATCGACGCCGAGACGGCGGAGGAAATCGTCAAGATCTTCACCGAAGTCATCATCGCCCCCGGCGCGTCGAAAGAGGCGCAGGAGATTATTGCGGCGAAGAAGAATCTGAGGCTTCTGGTCACCGAAGCGCTGCCCGATCCGCGCGCGCCGGGCCTTTTCGCCAAAACCGTGGCGGGCGGGCTTTTGGTGCAGTCGCGCGATAATGTCACGGCGGATGATCTAGAGCTGAAAACCGTCACCAAGCGCGCACCGACCAGCCAAGAGCTTTCCGACCTGCGCTTCGCCTTCCGCGTCGCCAAGCATGTGAAGTCCAACGCCATCGTCTACGCCCGCGATGGAGCGGCAGTCGGTATTGGCGCCGGTCAGATGAGCCGGGTGGATTCCTCCCGCATCGCCGCGCGCAAGGCCGAGGACGCGGCGCGTGCCAATGGCTGGGCGGAGCCGCGCACCAAAGGGTCGGTCGTCGCCTCGGACGCATTCTTTCCCTTCGCCGACGGCTTGATTTTCGCCATTGAGGCGGGAGCGACCGCCGTCATCCAGCCCGGCGGATCACAGCGGGACCAAGAGGTGATCGACGCGGCGGACGCGCATGGGATTGCCATGGTGTTTACGGGCATGCGGCATTTCCGGCATTAATCGTCAGCGACCGCCGCTGCCGGATAGGGCGTGCGCAGCAGGATCGCGAGGCCAACGGCGAAGAATATCAACAGCATCGCCATGCCGAGTCGCGCCGAGCCGGAGACGGCGGTGACGGTGGCGACCGTGAACGGGGCCATGAAGCTGGTCGCCCGGCCTGACAGCGCGTAGATGCCGAAATAGCGGCCCGCCTCGTCGGCGCTGACGCTGCGCGCCATGTAGGAGCGTGACGAGGCCTGCACCGGGCCGAAAGCGAGGCCGATCAACAGGCCGTAGACGATATAGGCTTTTTCGGCGGCGGTGCCGAACAGGCCGCCGCTGTCATCCAGCGGCAATTGCAGTGCGCCGAACAATGTGTAACCGGGTCCGGTTGAGACAATGCCCACAGTGGCAATGAGCAGCAGGATGATCGACATGACGACCACCCGCTTGGAGCCGAGCACCGTGTCCATTCTGCTGGCCGCGAGGCAGCCGAAAATGGCGACCACATTCAGGATGATGCCATAAACGCCAATCTCCATCGTGGCCCAGCCGAACATGACGGCGGCAAATGTGCCGCCCAAGAGCAGCAGACCGTTGACCCCGTCCTGATAGATCATCCGCGAGATCAAAAACCGGAAAATGCCGGGGCGCTGCCGCACTTCGCCCAGCGTCTCCTTCAGTTCGCTCACGCCTTCGGTGACGGCCTTGCCCAGAGGCATGCCTTTTCCCAGATCGGGCGTGAAAAAGAACATTGGCAGGATGAACAGCAAGTACCATAAGCCGGAAATCGGTCCGGATATCCTGTCTGCCTCGCCAAGTTTCGGATCAAGCCCGAACAGCGGCGCGCCGCCGAGAATGGTCTTGCCGGTTTCAGGCGACGCCGAAAGGAAGCCGACAATGAAAATCAGCACGATCATTCCGCCGAGATAGCCGAGGCCCCACGCGATGTTGGAGACTTTGCCGATGTTTTCCTTCGAGACAAGACGCGGCATCATGGAATCATTGAACACAATGGAAAATTCCGCCGCGATGGAGGCGAGCGTGAACAGGAGCGCAGGGATGATAAGGGACGAGCCGGGCGCCGCATACCAGAGCAGACACAGGCAGGTGATCTTGATCGAGGCAAAAAATGCGATCCAGGGCTTGCGCGGGCCGGTCTGGTCGGCGATGGAGCCGAGGATGGGGGACATAATGGCGATGATGAGGCCGGCCGCCGCCGCCGCATAACTCCACACGGCCTGACCGTGCACAGGGTCTTCGGCGAGCTTGGAGACAAAATACGGCCCAAAGATAAATGTAGTGACGATGGTGAAAAACGGCTGCGCCGCCCAGTCGAACATCATCCAGCCATAGATGCCGCGCTTTGGAATTCCAGGTCTGCCAAGTTCCGCCATCATTGCCTCCGCGCACCCGCCAGGGTGATTCCCCTGACGATCATGTCATCAAGCGCCGAAAGCGCAAGGTCCGGAGCTAGCGCATCGTTAGTTCAAATGGAATCACTTTGGCGGTCGCCAACCCAGATTCGTCATTCCGGGGCCGCGAAGCGGAACCCGGAATCCAGAGTGGCGAAGAGCGAAGTTTCGCTCCTGCGCAGACCTGACTCAAGCCAGTCAAACCAACCATTTCTGCCCTCTTGCCAGCATCCCATCTCTGGATTCCGGGTTCCGCTTCGCGGCCCCGGAATGATGTGTGGACGGCCTCCGGCGGCATCGCGATGTGCCATACTGGGTGTGTTTTCAACTCAGCAAAAGGAGACCGTCCATGGAAAAGATTAGCATGATAGGCCTTGATACCGCCAAGAGCATTTTTCAGGTTCACGGAACCGATGAGAAGGGCGGGTGCATACTGGTGCGGCGGCTGAAGCGGCGGGATGTTCTGGCGTTCTTCAGGAAGCTGCCGCCCTGCACGGTGGCGCTGGAGGCGTGCGGGGCGTCGCATTACTGGGCGCGCGGGATTGGCGCGCTCGGCCATCTGGTCAAGCTTGTTCCGCCGCGCTTTGCCAAACTCTTCGTGGAAGGGCGGCGCAAGAATGATGCGCGCGACGCTAAGGCGCTGAACTTTGCCGGCAAGAGACCGGACCTTCGCGCCGTGCCGGTCAAGAGCGCCGAGCGGCAGGCGGACCTTGTTGTCATCAAGGCGCGCTCGCTTCTGGTGCGCCAGCACACCCAGACCGGCAACGCGCTGCGCGGCCACCTGGCCGAGTTCGGCCTGACCGCGCGCACCGGCGGCAGGGGGCTTGAGGAGCTGATCGCAAGGGTGGAGAGCGGCGGGGCGCAGGTGCCCGGCGCGGCGATTGCGGCGCTTGCCGCGCTCACCGGCCAGTGGCGCAGGCTTGAGGCGGATATTGCCGGGCTAACCGCGCAGCTCGTGGCGCAGGCCAAGACAAGCCAGACCGCCAAACGGCTGATGGGCGTGCCGGGTGTCGGGCCGGTGATTGCCAGCGTCTTTGCCCTCAAGGTCGATGACCCCAAACGCTTCGCCTGCGGGCGCAGCTGCGCCGCCTGGCTTGGGCTTGTGCCGAACCTGCGGGCCAGCGCCGGCAAAAGCCGCCTCGGTTCCATCTCCAAAGCGGGCGATGAAGATTTGCGCTCGCTTCTGGTGATGGGCGCGGCAAGCCTTCTGATCCGCGCCAAAGCCGCGCCCGACAAAGCCGATCCGTGGGTCGCGGACATTGCAAGGCGCAAGCCTTTCAAAGTCGCCGCCGTCGCGCTCGCCGCCCGCATCGCCAGAACCCTGTGGGCGCTCGCGCGCCACGGCGGAACCTATAAGAGCCGCACGGAGCCCGCCAATACATGAGGGCGGGTCCATAAGAGCATGAACTGAAGCAGACACGCAGAACACACAAGCTTGCAAGGAGCCATGAGGCAAAGATGGCAGAAGAGAGGACAAAAAGGCCGGGAAACTCCGATCCGTCATCGCGCATAACAGCGCGCCGGAATGATGGGAACCTGGCTTGCGATCAACATCTTGGTCCGCAGCCCAAGCGCTGCAGCACAGAGGCCGCATACATGACCGCTCCAATCCAATCGCCAGACGCGCCGAAAAACCCCTTGCCAGACAGGGGCCGTCCATACATGACGGCAAGAGGGAATGCGTCCGCCAAAGTGATCCCATTTGGGCGCCCGATGCTCTAATGCCTGAACTGCGCGTGTCGCACCAGCGGTTTGAAGTCCGTGTCTACCCGCCCCGCGGCACAGACATCGACGCACCGGCGCGGATGGCGGCGGCGGCTTTGGATGCGACCATCGCCATGAACTTGCCGCTGAAGGTCCCGAGCGGCTCGCGCTCTTCCAGGGCAAGGGATTTGGCGAGGTCATCCGAGTTGAACTCGCTGACAATTATCCATGCAGGCGAATAGAGCCGCGCGCGCCGGGCCTCAATCTGCGGGATTTCAACCGCGTGTGCGTGAAGCGGCGGCCTTTGGCTGGTGATTGGAAAGAGCAGGGTCGTCTCCTTGCCGACTCTGTCCTTGTAGAGGACCATGACACAGGCGGGACGGGCCTTGCGGCCGCTCTCCTCGCCGCGCTCATGTTCGCGCGCCCAAAGGTAGGAATAAAGCACCACATCGCCGGTCTTGGCGCTACTCATCCAAGCCGCTCCCGGCGGCGGCGATTTCGTCCAGCCCCGCGAGGAAATGGCTCCGTTCCGCAGCGGTCAAATCATCAACGTGATGGGCGCGCTGCGAGGCTGCCCCGCTTCTGAGCCTGTCAAACTGATCGGCTGTCAGAAGCACGAATTTGCGCTTGCCCCGGCTGGTGATCTCGACCGGACCGCTAAAAGCGGCCTCGACAATTTCGCCGGATTTGTTGCCGAGTTCTGTGAGCGTGAAGGATGGCATGGTTTTTATCCAGCTAAATTAGGGGATATAGCTGAATTAGCTGGAAAAAGCAAGCCGCCAAGATCGGGGACAGTTTACTTGGCCTGCTCTGCCGTTGATAAGTATGCGCGCGGCAGTCAAGGCCAAGTAAACTGTCCCCTATCTCTCAGCACCGGAGCCCCGCCATGCCCAACCGCCTCGTCAACAAAACCGTGGCGGATGGTTCCAAGGCAGATGAAGTCAGCGCCGCAGCCGTGCCAGTAGCCGCCGCCTGGGGGGCGGTTATCTCCATGACGCTCTGCGTTGCCGTGCTCATCGCATCTGAGTTCATGCCGGTCAGCCTTTTGACGCCGCTCGCGGCGGATCTCGCCGTGACAGAAGGGCGGGCCGGGCAGGCAATTTCGATCTCGGGACTGTTCGCCGTGATCACAAGTCTTTCCGTCACGGGTCTCACGCGGAATTTTGACCGGAAAAGCGTGCTGCTGTTTTTCTCGCTGGCGCTCCTGGTCTCCGGTGTCATTGTGACCCTTGCGCCCAATTACGCGGTGCTGATGATCGGCCGCGCCCTGCTTGGCGTGGCTATTGGCGGCTTCTGGTCAATGTCAACCGCAATCGTCATGCGGCTTCTTCCGGAGCAGGCGGTGCCAAAGGGACTTGCAATGCTCAATGCGGGCAACGCGGTGGCGACGACGGTTTCGGCCCCGCTTGGGAGTTATATCGGCGGCATAATCGGTTGGCGGGGCGCATTCTTTTTTGTCGTGCCGTTGGCGCTGCTTGCGCTGATCTGGCAGTGGATCAGCCTGCCGCCGCTTCCCCACGCCAGCGCGCGGGTCAGGGAAATGTGTTCAGGCTTCTGCGCCACCGCCAAGTGGCGCTCGGCATGTCGGCGGTGTTCCTGCTCTTTATGGGGCAGTTTGCGCTCTTCACCTATCTGCGGCCATTTCTCGAAGCAGTCTCGGGTTATTCGGTTCCGGCGCTGTCGTCGGTGTTCCTGCTGATGGGAATTGCAGGCGTTGCAGGCACATTGTGCGCCAGCCGATTGCTCGGTTCGCACCTCTATCTCGTCGTCACCGGCATTCCTCTCATACTGGCCGCGCTGGCCGCGCTTTTGATCGCCTTGGGGTCCGCACAGCTTCCCGTCGCTGTCCTGCTTGGCGCATGGGGCTTTTTCGGCACAGCCGCGCCCGTCGGCTGGGGCACATGGCTGAGCCGCGTCCTGCCGGAAGACGCCGAGGCAGGCGGAGGCCTCCTCGTCGCAATCATTCAGTTCGCCATCACCTTGGGCGCAGCGGTGGGCGGCGTGCTGTTTGACTGGGCGGGCTGTTGGAGCGCATTCGCGTTTGCAGGCGTCATTTTACTCGGCTCTTCCGTGACAGCGGGCGCGGCTTGGTCGAACTGGGGGAAGCAGGAATAGATCGGGGACAGTTTACTTGGCCTGTTCCGTCTGTTGACAATTGCGCTCGCCGGTCAAGGCCAAGTAAACTGTCCCCTATCTATCGCACCGGAGCCCCGCCATGCCAAACCGCCTCCCACACACAACCGCCATCACCTCCGGCGGCGCCACCGCGAGGGGCGGCGCGGCCTCGCAGCTCTTCGCCGCCGAGGGCGCGACAGTGGGGAGTATTGACCGGAACGCCGAGGCGTCAGCCGCGATGGTCGCCGAGATCAAGGCGGCGGGCGGGCAGGCTATGTTTGCGGTGGCGGATGTTTCCAAGGCGGATGAGGTCAGCGCCGCCGTTGCCTCGGTCGAGGCGGCTTGGGGGCCGGTGAATGTCCTGTTCAACCACGCGGGCACCATCATCATCAAACCCTTCCTCGAAACCACCGAGGAGGAATGGGACTGGCTGCATGATGTGAATGTGAAGTCGATGTTCCTGATGACCAAGGCGGTGCTGCCCGGCATGATCGCTTGCGGAGGCGGGTCCATCGTCTGCACCTCGTCGATCTCGGCGGTGGCGGCAACGCCCATGGAGGTGCTTTACGACACAACGAAAGGCGCGGTGCACATGTTCGCCCGCGCCATCGCTGTGGAGTTCCGCGACCGCAACATCCGCTGCAACGCGGTTTGCCCCGGCTTTGTCCGCACGCCGCACGGCAACCGGGAAGTTCATGATTTGCAAAGGCTTGGCGTCGATGTCTCAGACGCTGCCATCCGTGTTGCGCAGGGCCGTATCTGCGAGCCGGAGGAAGTGGCGCGGGCGGCGCTGTTTCTGGCGAGCGACGAGGCGAGTTTTATCAATGGGACGCATTTGTTTGTCGATAACGGGTTTACGGCGGTTTGAGGACTTCTTGAACTGAGCTCTCCCCAATCCCAATTGCTGCAAAGCAACAGAGGGTCGGGAATGGACAGTTCGAAAGGCATCGACTGGTGTGAGCGCGTTTCCCGACCCTACCGGAAGCGACACGGCGGCGCGGCGGCGGCATTTGTCACGTCAAATGACGCTTTTTTCCAGAGCTATGGCGAACTGAGCCGGGACCGCCCTGCCCCGCCGGATGAAAACACCTTGTTCGAGATCGGCTCAATCACCAAAGTCTTCACCGCCATTCTCCTCGCAAAGCTGAGCCTCGATGGCAGGATCGGCCTCAATGCGCCGGTGCGCGAGCATCTGCCCGGCTTCGCCAAGCTGCCGGACTGGATCACGCCGCGCGCCCTGTCGGCGCATGCAAGCGGCTTGCCGCGCATTCCGGATGGAATCAAGATTGCGGACATGGGCAATCCCTACCAAGCGATCTCCGAAGAAATGCTGATGGAATGGTTTGCCAATTCCAAGCCGTTTCATAAGCCAAAACCCGACGCGTTCGCCTACTCAAATCTTGGCGTCGGACTGCTTGGTCTGGCGCTCGGCAAGGCGCGCGGCACGGATTACCGGACCGCGCTTCTGGAGGAAATTCTGCGCCCGCTTGGGCTCTCCGACACGCGCATTGATCTCGACGCGGAACAAGTGAAGCGCCTCGCGCCGCCGCACAAAAGCTTTGGCCGGCTGACGCCGCCCTGGGATTTCGACGCGCTTGCCGGCTGCGGCGCGCTGAAAAGCACGGCGCGCGATCTGGCGAAGTTTTCCCAAGCCGTTCTCGCCGCGCCGCGCGGCGAAGGTCCGCTGACGGAAGCGATTCGGCTGACATTTGAAGTTCAGACGGCGGGAAAGAAGGACTTCATCCCCGATGCCTGCCTTGGCTGGCAGCGGCTCAAAGACAAGAGCAGCGGAATGCCGGTCTATACCCATGACGGCGGAACGGGCGGCTCTTCGTCAACGCTGTTCGTCTGTCCGCAGGCGCAGTTCGCGCTGCTGGCGCTGGCCAACACAAGCCACGGCATACTTCCGACGATCAAGCTGGTCATGTCGAACCCGGCGGGGATGCTGGCGGAGATTATTGCGGCGCATGGCAACGGACTTTGACACTCCCTCACCTGTTTCGCTGCGCGAAACTGTCCTCTCCCCGGGGGGGAGAGGCGAAGAGGCAGCGCGGCTCTTTCGCCTCTCCCCCACGGGGAGAGGACGGTTTGCGCAGCAAACCAGGTGAGGGAGAGTCTTGAACTGCGCGTTATATTCTAAGCCGCCACCACCCGTATCTCCGTCCCCCAAGGATCGCTGACTGTCTTTGGCATTCCCGCCTTTGATTTCATCTCCACCCATCCAAGCCCCGTCCGGTCAAGGTCCCGCTTCCCGGCTCCTTTCGAGTGCCAGACATTGGCGCCGATATGGTGGTGGTAGCCGCCGGTGGAGAGGAATACCGCCTGCCCGCCGTAATGCGCCATCGTGTCGAACGCCATTTCCCCGTTCCACCAGCTCTCGGCATCCTCGGCGTCGCCTACGCGCAGATGGACATGGCCGACCATGGAGCCCTCCGGCGCGCCATCCCATTCCGGTCCGCCTTCGGTGATCTCCGTCATGAGGTCGGGGAAATTCAGCCGCTCCGTCGCCATGCGGATATTGCCGCCATCGCGTTTCCACTTTATCGGCGCGCGGTCGGCATAGATTTCGATGCCATTGCCCTCGGGGTCGGTCAGGTAAATGGCTTCGGAAACCAGATGGTCCGACGCGCCGTCGATCTGGATCTGCCTGTCGATGGCGTGGCGGGTCCAGCGGGCGAGGTCGGCGCGTTTTGGCCAAAGAAAAGCGGTATGGAACAATCCGGCCGAGCGCGGATCGTCCGGCCTCGGGCTCCTCACCTCCTCAATTTCAAAAAAACCGTCATCGCCCGCGCCAAGCGCGATCACGCCCGGACGGCGGCTGACTTCCTTGAGGCCGACGACGCTCTTGTAATAATCCGCCAGCGCCTGCCCGTCGCGGGCCTTGATGCCGACTTTGCTGACGGAAACCGGCGTAGTGGCGGCAAATGAGATTTCGGCCATGTCGGCCTCCTGTGTTGAATGTCTGCGCCGCATATGGGGCAAATGATTGTTCACAGCAATACAGAAATGTTCGAACGTCCCGTTCTTAATTAATGAACAATGCAATTTCTTGCGCTGCGCGTCCGGCTCACTTATGTCAGCGCCATGAAAGTCGCCGACACAAGTATTATCATCATTCCCGGCTATGAAAACTCCGGCCCGGACCATTGGCAGAGCCGCTGGGAGAAGAAGCTCTCCACGGCGCGGCGCGTTGAGCAGGACGCTTGGTCAAAGCCGGTGCGCAAAGATTGGGTCGCAAGGGTCGCCGAGACGGTGAACAAGGCCGAAAAGCCGGTCCTCCTCGTCGCACATTCGCTGGGCATCCCGACTGTTTTGCACGCCCTCCCCTTTTTCAGGACAAAAATCGCCGGTGCATTTATGGTTGCTCCGCCGGATGTCGCAAACCCAAAAATCCGCCCGAAGCATCTGATGACCTTCGGCCCCTACCCGCGCGATCCCCTGCCGTTTCCGTCCATACTGGTCGGCAGCCGCAATGATCACTATTGCAGCTATGAAACAGCGGCAGATCTGGCGGCGGCATGGGTTTCTGACTTTGTCGATGGCGGCGAAAGCGGGCACTTGAACTCGGATTCCGGGCATGGCCCGTGGCCGGAGGGCACAATGGTGTTTGCAAATTTCCTGTCGAAGCTGCGCTGAGCGGGTCATTTACGAATCGTTCGCACTTGTGCACTATTGGTTAACCATAAAATTTAACCGAGGCGCGCCATGGTCCACCGTTTCGCATTTTCGCTGTCAGCAATGCTTGCCGCAGCGCTTTCATTCCCCACACATGCGGCGGAAGCCACGCCGGAGGCCATCCAAAGCGCCATTGACGTCGCCTTCGGCGCGGCCGTCACGTCAAACTACATCTCCAAGGGCCTCACACAGTCTGACAACAAGCCCGCGTTTCAGGCCTATATGGAAGCCAGCTACGGCATTTTCTACGCCGGGGTCTGGGGATCGACCGTGGATTTTGGCGACGACAACAAGGGCGAGATCGACCTTTCGGCAGGCATCCGGCCGGAATTTGGCAAACTGTCGCTCGACATAGGCTATGCGCGCTATTTCTACACGGCCGACGGCGATTGCTGCGGCGAAGCCTATGTCAAAGCCGACTTTGCAGTCAACGACAGCTTGACCGTGGGCGGCGAGGTGTTTGAAGACTTCATCGCAAAAACCACCTATCTGCGCGCCAAGGGCTCCTATGCCTTGCCGAAAGACTTTGAGCTTTCCGGCGGCTTTGGCTCATTTACTTCAGGACCAAACCGCGACTGGGACGTCGGCGTGTCAAAAACCTTTGCTGATGTGGCAAAAGTTGACCTGCGCTATTACGGATTCACCGACAGTGTGGACCCCACTCACAAATTCGTCGCGTCGGTCTCTTTCGACACAAGCCTGTCGGCGCTTCGCGGCAATTAGGCCGATGGCCGTCTTCCCGGCGCGCTGCACGGCCTGAAACTTCATAAGCCTGTATCGCGTTCCGCCAGCAGGGAGTAGAGTTGGTTAACAACTCGTCACTTGCTTGGGAGGCTTATGATGCTTGGACAAATGATGACGCAGCCGCTTTTGATCAGCGCGCTGATTGAGCATGCCGCGCGCTATCATGGCGACACGGAGATTGTCTCGGTGGAGACTGGCGGCGGCATTGCCCGCACCGGCTGGGCGGGGATCAATGCGGGCGCAAAACGCCTTGCCTCGGCGCTGGGAAAATTCGGCATCAAACACGGCGACCGCTGCGCGACGCTGGCCTGGAACAATTACCGGCATCTGCAGATTTATTTCGGCGTCGCGGGCGCCGGTTATGTCTGCCACACAATTAATCCGCGGCTGTTTCCGGAGCAGATGGTCTACATCATCAACCATGCCGAGGATCAGGTTCTGTTCCTCGACAAGACATTTCTGCCGCTTGTGGTGAAGCTGAAAGACCAGCTGCCGACGATCCGCGCCTATGTGCTTTTGAGTGGCCGGGACGAGGAAGCATCGGCTCAGCTGCCGGGGCTGTTGTTCTATGACGAATTTATTGACAGCGGCAGCGCGGATTATCAGTGGCCGGTTCTGGACGAGCTTACCGCCTCAAGCCTCTGCTACACGTCCGGCACAACGGGAAACCCGAAAGGCGTCCTGTATTCGCACCGTTCGACGCTTCTGCATTCCTTTGCGGTTTGCAGCGTTGACGCTTTGGCCATTTCGGCCTCCGACACGGTTCTGCCGGTGGTGCCAATGTTCCATGTCAATGCATGGGGCATTCCCTACGCCGCCGCAATGACCGGATCAAAGCTCGTCATGCCGGGTCCAGGCCTCGACGGCGACAGCCTCATCAAGCTGATCGACGGCGAGAAAGTCACCATCGCGCTCGGCGTGCCGACGATCTGGCAGGGCCTGCTCAACGCCGCCGCCAAAAGCGACACCAAACTTGCCAGCCTTCAGCGCACCGTTGTCGGCGGCTCGGCGTGCCCGCCTTCCACGATCAACGCATTCCGCGACCGCTATGGCGTTGAGACCACCCATGCATGGGGTATGACCGAGACTAGCCCAATTGGCTCGGTCAACGCGCTAAAACAGAAACATGCCGGCCTGCCGAAGGAAGACATCCACAAACTGCGCACAAGCCAGGGCCGCCCGCCGTTCGGCGTCGAGCTGCGCCTGACCGGCGACGACGGCAATCAGCTTGCGGAAGACGGCGCGGCACAGGGCGATCTCGGCATCCGCGGCCACTGGGTTGTCGATTCCTATTTCAAGGCCGAAACCGGCTCCGCGAAAACCGGCGACTGGTTCCTCACCGGCGATGTCGCGACGATTGACTCTGACGGCTTCGTCACCATCCGCGACCGCTCCAAGGATGTCATCAAATCCGGCGGGGAATGGATTTCCTCGGTCGAGCTCGAAGGCATCGCCATCGGCAACCCGGATCTGGCCGACGCCGCCGTCATCGGCGCCAAACACCCGAAATGGGACGAGCGCCCGGTGCTGGTCGCGGTCAAGGCGGCGGGAAAGGAGCCGGACGAGAAGGGTCTCCTCGCCTTCTACGAGGGCAAGATCGCCAAATGGCAGATCCCAGACAAGGTCGTCTTCACCGACGCCATCCCGCGCAACGCGACGGGCAAGATTTTGAAGAACAGGCTGCGGGAGATGTTTGGGGACTGTCTGCTGTAGGCGGGCAAACCCGGTCATTGCGTTCTTACAGCAAATGCAGTATTTACAGCAAATACAGCTTTGACAGGAAAAAGATGAGTAAGCTTCAAGACACCTATTCGACGAGCGATCTGTCGCGGAAGTCCGGCGACATCATCGCCGAAGCGCTGCGCCGCCCCGTGACCATCACTCAGCGCAACAAGCCCAGGCTCGTCCTGTTGAACGCGGCGCATTACGCTCAGCTCCGAAAACAAGCTGACCCGCGCCGCGTTGGCACAATCGAAACTATGGATGACGAGCTGTTTGAACAACTTAAAGCGGCTGTCGAGGCGCTTGATGAATCGGAAGATGCCGAGGATTGAAGGGCTTCGACGGCATCAGGTCGGGCGCGGTGGTGACCTATCCGTATCTTTGGGCGCACCAGCATGACAAAGGAGAAATTGCAGGCCGCAAAGATCGACCGACTGCTGTTGGCATAAGGATGCCGCAAAAGCGCGGCGGGGACATCTTGGTGCTCTTTCCCATCACAAGCAAAGAACCTGCGCCTGGCCAGACAGGCCTGGAAATTCCGAAGAACGAGAAAGAACGCGGTGGCCTCGACCCAGGAATGAGGCTCTGGATCATTCTTGATGAATATAACACCGATATTGTCGGCAAATCATTTTACCTGAAGCCCGGTTCAAAGATTGGCCGCATCAGCTTGGCATTCCTAAAGCCGATGCTTCTCACACTTTTGAAAAACAGATCGAAAGTACGTCACGTTCCAAGGAATTGACGACCGGTCCTTCACCCCCTCGCCCCCGCCACCAGCGCATTCGCCCCGCCCCTAATGCAGCCGACATCCGTGCCGATTGCCACAAACTGGTAGCCTAGAGCCGCCAGGAAGCGCGCATGTGCGGCGTCTGAGCCGAAATTGCCCGCAAACTTGCCGGCCTTGCGGCAGCGGGCGGCGACATCGCGGAGGGTGTCCGTCATCGCATCGTTCTTCGGATTGTAGTGCGCGCCCTTGGTCCAGGCGATGGAGAAATCGCCGGGGCCGACGAAAATTCCGTCAATGCCGTCCATGCCAAGGAACGAGTCAAGATTTTCCAGCGCCTGCATCGTCTCGACCATGGCGATGGCGAGGCACATGCCGTTAGCCTCCTTCAGATAGGCGTTGAAGTCAGAAAATCCGTGAAACCCCATCGCCCTTCCCGGCCCCCAGGAGCGTTCGCCGAGCGGGGGATATTTGATCGAATCCGCAAACGCCTTTGCGTCATCCAAAGTGTTGATCATCGGCGCGATCACCGCCTCCGCGCCGAAATCCAGCGCCCGGCTCGCCATGTCGAACCGCCCGACCGGGATGCGCACTGCGGGGTGCGCGCCGTTCTGGATGACCGGACCGATGGAGCGCAGGATGGAATCCTCCGAATGGCCGCCATGCTGCATGTCAAGCGTCACCGCGTCGAAATCCGTGGCGGCGAGCGTTCCCGCCGTCAGAGGATCTGGAATGGAGGACCAGGCGGTGAAAAGCGTTTGCCCCGCATGAATCTTTTGTTTGAGGTTCATGTCGAACTCCTTGTTTCCAAGAGACAATCAGGTTTGCTGGGCAAACGCCAATAAAAAACCGCCCGAAGGCGGCTTTTCAAATCCACGAGACGAGAAATTCAACTGTTCTGAATCTGCTCGATCGCCACGCCCATCAATTCGTCCATGGTCCGGCGGAGCTGGTGGT
>JANMMM010000274.1:0-5246 GCA_031373225.1 Phyllobacteriaceae bacterium
CATGCCGGAACACGGGGCGGAGTTTGCCGATGACCTTGAAAAGATCATCGCGCTGCATGACGCGAGCAACATCGCCGCCGTCATTATCGAGCCGGTGGCGGGTTCAACCGGGGTGCTTATCCCGCCGAAAGGATACCTTGAAAAGGTGCGGGCGATCTGCACCAAGCATGACATCCTCCTGATTTTCGACGAAGTCATCACCGGCTTCGGACGCATGGGCACGCCATTCGCCACGGACTATTTCGGCGTCACGCCGGACCTGATCACCGTTGCCAAAGGCATCAATTCCGGCGTCATCCCGATGGGCGCGGTGTTCTGCACGTCTGACATTTACGACGCGTTCATGACCGGGCCGGACCATATGATCGAGCTGTTCCACGGCTACACTTATTCGGCCCACCCCATCGCCTGCGCCGCCGCATTGGCGACGCTGGATGTGTATGAGGAAGAGGGGCTGATGACCCGCGCGGCTGAGTTGGCGCAATATTGGGAAGACGCGCTGCATTCGCTCAAAGGTGCGCCGCATGTGATCGACGTGCGCAATATCGGCCTGATCGGCGCGATTGAGCTGGCGTCGATTCCGGGCGAGCCGACCAAGCGGGCCTTTTCGGTTTTCCTCGACTGCTATGAGAGGGGCGTGCTGATCCGCACCACCGGCGACATCATCGCCCTGTCGCCGCCGCTGATCGTTTCGAAGGCGCAGATCGACACGATTGTTTCCACCATCGGCGACTGCCTCAAGGCGGCGGCCTGAGGAGCGGGGGCGAGGATGCTGACCATAGCGCCCGAAAGCCCGCTGACCCCGGACCTGACGCTGCTGATGCAGCGGCATTCCGATGAGATGCATTTGCATAGCCCGACCGCAAGCATCCACATGCTGGATGCTTCGAAACTGGCGGCGCCCGGCATCTGGTTTTTCGTGATGCGCGATGAAGGGCAGGCCATCGGCATGGGCGCGGTCAAGCGCATCGATGACAGTCACGCCGAGATCAAGTCGATGCACATTCTGGCTGAGCAGCGCGGGCAAGGGTTGTCGCGGAAGATGCTCAAACATCTGGTGGACCATGCGCTGGCCGAAGGGTTTTCGCGGTTAAGCCTTGAAACCGGCAGCCAGTCCAGCTTCGTGCCGGCGCACAATCTCTACCGCTCGGCCGGATTTGACGAGTGCGGGCCTTTTGAGGGCTACGGCCCTGACCCCAACAGTGTTTTCATGACGCGGATAATCGCGGCTATAGGGAGTTGAGTCGATGAGCCTGACGCCCAACATGAAAATCAACAGCGAGCGGCTGTGGGACTCACTGATGGAGATGGCCAAGATCGGACCGGGCGTCGCAGGCGGCAACAACCGGCAGACGCTAACGGACGCGGATGGCGAAGGACGGCATCTGTTCAAGCGATGGTGCGAGGCGGCGGGGATGTCGATGGGCCTCGACACGATGGGCAACATGTTCGCCACCCGCCCCGGCGAAGACCCGGACGCCCTTCCCGTCTACATGGGTTCGCATCTCGACACCCAGCCGACCGGCGGCAAATATGACGGCGTGCTCGGCGTGCTCGGCGCGCTGGAAGTGGTGCGCACGATGAATGATCTCGGCATCAAAACCAAGCATCCCATCGTGGTGACCAACTGGACCAATGAGGAAGGCGCGCGCTTTGCCCCGGCCATGCTGGCCTCGGGCGTGTTCGCGGACATTCACACCGAGGACTATGCCAAGGCGCGCACGGATTTGGACGGCAAAGTGTTCGGTGAGGAACTCACGCGCATTGGCTGGGTGGGCGATGAGAAAGTCGGCGCGCGCAGGATGCATGCGATGCTGGAGCTGCATATCGAGCAGGGGCCGATCCTGGAGGCCGAGGGCAAGGACATCGGCGTCGTCACGCACGGGCAGGGCCTGTGGTGGCTGGAAATCACGCTGACCGGCAAGGAGGCGCACACGGGTTCGACGCCCATGGCGCTGCGCGTCAACGCCGGCCTCGGCATGGCCCGCATCACCGAGCGCGTGCATCAAATTGCCATGAGCCACCAGCCGAACGCCGTCGGCGCGGTGGGGCAGGTGAAGGTCTTCCCCAATTCGCGTAATGTCATTCCCGGCAAGGTGATTTTCACCGTTGATATCCGCTCGCCCGAGCTTGCCAAACTCGACACAATGCGCGGCGAAGTCGAGCGCGCCGCGCACAGCGTGGCGAAGGAACTCGGCCTCGGCTGCACCATCGAGCCGGTCGGCCATTTCGACCCGGTTACGTTTGATCCCGGCTTGGTGAAGACCGTCCGCGCCGCCGCCGAGCGCCTCGGCTATTCCCACATGGACATCGTGTCAGGAGCAGGCCACGACGCCTGCTGGATCAACCGCGTCGCGCCGACCGTGATGGTAATGTGCCCGTGCGTCGGCGGGCTGTCGCACAATGAGGCTGAGGAGATTTCGCCGGAATGGGCGGCGGCGGGGACGGATGTGCTGTTTCATGCGGCGATGGAGACGGCGGGGGTGGCGGGGTGAGATTTGTGCGCATAGGTGGCATTTCTGCGTTACTGCTGTCTTTTTCGATCAGCGATGTCAAAGCCGAAGGTGCATGGGCTTGGGCTGGATACGGCATGGACACCTGCGCCAACTCTTTGGCCTTGGAGAGCAATGTGTTGCACAAGACTCTTTTGGGTCAGTGGGTTTGGGGTTTCTGGAGCGGTCTGAACTCCGAGAAAGCACTAAACAATCAGAGCTATAGGTCGCTTTCCATCTTTCGCGATGAGTTGCAGGTAGCAGAAGCAATCTTAACCGAATGCCGCTCAACGCCAGGCGAAAAGATCGCTGTTGTTGCGATGGCAGTCTATGAGCGGCTCGGTTCAGCATCTTTTGAATAGGAGAAACCGGTGGTCACCGTCATCAAGAAAGGCACCATCATCAACGCCGACCGCTCTGGCGAGATAGACAACTCTCTTCGCGATGCAAAAGAGACAGCGGAGGCTTTTGCTTGATGGAATCTGACTCTCCCTCACCCGGCCCTTCGGGCCACCCTCTCCCCGGGGGGGAGAGGGGAAAAGCGGGCGCTGCTCTTTAGCCTCTCCCCCACGGGGAGAGGACAGTCTTGCGAAGCAAGACAGGTGAGGGAGAGTCAGGAAAGCCCGTCACCCACCGCCAGCCCCACAAAACCGCCTTCGCCCGCAAGCTCCGCGAAAACGAAACTGAGGAAGAGTGGTTCCTCTGGTCGGACCTCAAAGACCGCCGCTTGCATGGCCACAAATTTGTCCGTCAGATCCCGCTTGGCCCCTACATTGTCGATTTCCTGTGCCGGGAACATCATCTGATCGTCGAATTGGACGGTGTGCAGCATGCTGAATCCAAACATGACGTCAACAGGACCGTATGGCTGAACCGGAATGGCTATTCGATGCTGCGTTTCTGGAACAATGAAGTCCGCAAGGAGCGCACGGCTTTGTTGGAAACGATTCTGGCTGTGCTTGAAGGCCACATCTTTGAGGCCTGCGCCACAATCCGGTTTTCGCCATCGCACTCTCCCTCACCTGGTTTGCTTCGCAAACCGTCCTCTCCCCGTGGGGGAGAGGCGAAGGGCGCGCTGCTTTCCCCTCTCCCCCACGGGGAGAGGACAGTTTCGCGCAGCGAAACAGGTGAGGGAGAGTCTATGTCTGACAAGACTTTTAGGAGCTGAACCCATGTCCAAAGTCATCAAAAACGGCACCGTGGTCACCGCCGACCGCACCTTCAAGGCTGACATCCTCACCAAGCACGACAAGATCGTCGCCATCGGCCCGGACCTCCACGCCGACCACGAGCTGGACGCCACAGGCTGCTACGTCATGCCGGGCGGCATAGACCCGCACACGCATCTGGAAATGCCGTTCATGGGCACTTACTCCGCCGATGATTTCGAGTCCGGCACGCGGGCGGCTTTGTCGGGGGGGACGACGATGTTGGTGGATTTCTGCCTGCCTGCTCCCGGCCAGTCGCTGCTGGAAGCCTTGCAGATGTGGGACAACAAGACCTCGAAAGCCTGCTGCGATTTTTCGTTCCACATGGCCATCACCTGGTGGGGCGAGCAGGTGTTCAACGAGATGAAAGAGGTCGTGGACAGGGGCATCACCTCGTTCAAACATTTCATGGCCTATAAGGGCGCGCTGATGGTCAATGACGATGAAATGTATTCATCGTTCAAGCGCTGCGCCGAGCTTGGCGCGCTGCCGCTGGTGCATGCGGAAAACGGCGATGTCGTCGCGCAATTGCAGCAGAAACTTTTGGCCGAGGGCAATAACGGGCCGGAAGCGCATGCCTATTCGCGTCCGCCGGAAGTCGAGGGCGAAGCGACCAATCGCGCCATCATGATCGCCGACATGGCGGGCGTGCCGCTTTATGTGGTGCATACAAGCTGCGAGCCGGCGCATGAGGCTATCCGCCGCGCGCGGCAAAAGGGGATGCGCGTCTATGGCGAGCCGCTGGTGCAGCATCTGACGCTCGATGAAAGCGAGTATCAGAACAAGGACTGGGACCACGCGGCGCGGCGCGTCATGTCCCCGCCGTTCCGCAACAAGCTGCATCAGGATTCGCTCTGGGCCGGATTGCAGGCCGGGTCGCTGCAGGTGGTGGCGACGGACCATTGCGCCTTCACCACGAAACAGAAGCAGTCCGGCGTCGGCGACTTCACCAAAATCCCCAACGGCACCGGCGGGCTTGAGGACCGGATGCCGGTGCTCTGGACCAAGGGCGTCAACACCGGGCGGCTGACGATGAACGAGTTCGTCGCGGTGACCTCGACGAACATCGCGAAAATTTTGAACATGTATCCGAAGAAGGGCGCGATTGTTGAGGGCGCGGATGCGGATATTGTGGTGTGGGACCCATCGAGGAAGAAGACCATTTCGGCGAAGAGCCAGCAGTCGGTGATCGACTACAATGTGTTTGAGGGCATGGAGCTGACCGGGCTGCCAAAGTTTGTCCTGACACGCGGGCACCTGTCCATTCATGACGGCAAGGTCGATGTGCAGCCGGGGCATGGGGCGTTTGTGGCGCGGGAGGCGAAGGGCGCTGTGAATGTGGCGCTGTCGAAATGGAAAGAAGTTGTGGCGCCGAGGAAGGTGGAGAGGACCGGGATACCGGCGAGCGGGGTTTGAGGTTGGAAAGTTCAGCGCGAGGCGCCCCTCTCTGTCCTGTCGGACATCTCCCCCGCGAGGGGGGAGATCTCTGTGTTACGGCTTTCCCCATTTCTTGCGCCATTGAAGGAAGAGGGAAAGCGGCGCGGCG
>JANMMM010000287.1:0-6900 GCA_031373225.1 Phyllobacteriaceae bacterium
CGAAGGGATCGCCAACCTGCACGGTGGGGCGCTTTTCCTCCGAGGCGTCGTCGAACTCGGCCGAAGCCATGGTCGCGCCGCCGACGCCGTCGCGGCCGGTCTTTGCGCCGAGATAGACCACGGGCAGCCCGACGCCGGAGGCGATGGAGAGGAAGATGGCGTTGGACTTGGCAAGCCCCGCCGCGAAGGCGTTGACGAGGCAGTTGCCATTATAGCTCGGGTCAAACTCGACTTCGCCGCCGACCACCGGCACGCCGAACGCATTGCCGTAGCCGCCGACGCCCGCGACAATTCCATTGACAAGATGCTTCGTCTTCGAATGAGAAGGTTCGCCAAAGCGCAGCGCATTCATCGCCGCAACCGGCCGCGCGCCCATGGTGAACACATCGCGCAAAATCCCCCCGACACCCGTCGCCGCGCCCTGATAGGGTTCGATGTAGGACGGGTGGTTGTGGCTCTCCATCTTGAAAACCACGCAGTCGCCGTCGCCGATATCGACCACACCGGCATTCTCGCCCGGCCCCTGCAGAACGCGCGGACCGGTGACGGGCAGCGTCTTCAGCCATTTTTTCGAGGACTTATAGGAGCAGTGCTCGTTCCACATGGCGGAGAAAATGCCGAGTTCGGTGTAGGTCGGCCCGCGGCCGATCAGGGCTAGGATGCGCGCGTATTCGTCGGGCTTCAGGCCGTGGGCGGCGATGAGGTCGGTTGTGATGGGGAAGGAGTTGCGGATGGTCATCTAGCAAGTCTCGGATCATGAAGGGGAGATTTCAAGTTGCGGTCAAGCGCAACCGCCAACAGCGACGCCGCTAGGAAAACTGCGGCCACAAGCACGCAGTTCATGGCGACTTTGCCTGCGCCAAGCGATGCCAAATCGATGAACGGATAGGGAAAGCTGCCAGTCAGGCTGCCTCGGGTGATCGCGTAGACGAGGTAAATGATCGGCGCGGCCAGAAATTTCGGCGTGTCCGACCATTTGAGCGAGCCATCGCGGCCAAAGCCGAACCACCAAGCAAGGTAGAGTATCGGAGCACCATAATGCAGGAGTACATCACACAGCCAGAACAGGCCTTCCGGTGCCCAGATTTTCGCAAGCACTGTTGCATAAACCAGGCCAACGACTGCGATGCAGACTGCAACGCAGGCGCGGGGCGCGGGGTGGTTCATGAAGTTCAGAAAGCCAAGCCGGGCTGGAAACAGGTAAGCGGCATATGCGGCGACAACAGCGATGTTTGTCAGCACGGTGAAAAAGCTCAGGAGGAAGATGACTGCTTCAACAAAGCCATGGCCGTTCGCCATGCGCAGTTGAATGGTCAGCCATGCCTGAAGCAGCACGGCGAATGCGCCAAGCGCCAGTCCAAAGGTCGCCAGCGTCTTTCCCACGCCTCAGGCCGAACAGCCTGCGCCGCCCGCCGCCCAGCGCGCCACATCCGCATTGATGCGCGGGGCGAGAGGGGATTGGGCGAGAGGGCCAAATGTCTGGACCGATTTTCCTTGGGCGGTTATGACCAGCTTCGGCAGCGCCTGCGGCTTGCCTTTCGGGATCACCAGAATGCGCGGCGTCCCCGTCGTGTCGAGTTCGGGAATAATCCCATAGGCCTTGAACGCCTTGTCCTTGGGCCAGCATTCATAGGCGCTGGCGTTGATCCGCCGCAATGTCGCGACCGAGCCTGCGGACGGCGATGGAACCGACGGCCTGTTCGGCTTGGTCTGGCAGGCGGTCAGCGCCAGAAGCGCGGCGAGGGCGGGGGACAGTCTTTTCATGCCGCCATCCCCAGCGCGCTTTCAAACAGCCCACGCCCGTCCGCGCCGCCATGCGCGGCCTCAATCAGGTTTTCCGGATGCGGCATGAGGCCGAGCACATTGCCTTTCTCGTTGATGATCCCGGCAATGTCATTGACCGAGCCGTTCGGGTTCGTGCCGTCGGCGTAGCGGAAAACGACCTGCCCATTGCCTTCAAGGCGGGCGAGCGTGTCCGCATCGGCGAAATAATTGCCGTCATGATGGGCCACCGGGCAGCGGATGATTTCATTCGGCTTGTAAGCCCGCGTGAAGGTGGTGTTGGCGTTCGCCACCGACAGCTTCACTTCCCGGCAGACGAATTTCAGCGAGGCATTGCGCATCAGCGCGCCCGGCAGCATCCCGGCTTCCAACATGATCTGAAACCCGTTGCACACGCCGATGACCATGACGCCTTTGTCCGCCTTTTCCTTCACCGCCCGCATCACCGGCGAGCGCGCCGCGATCGCGCCGCAGCGCAGATAGTCGCCATAGGAAAAGCCGCCGGGAATGACGATGAGGTCAACGTCGGCAATGCCTGTGTCAGTCTGCCACGCCGTGACCGGGGCCTCGCCGGAAATCTTCGTCAGCGCCGCGATCATGTCGCGGTCGCGGTTGAGGCCGGGCAAGAGGATGATTGCGGATTTCATGGCGGTCTCGCAATTGACTCGTCTGCGCCTGCCGTAAGGAGGCGGGCGGCGGGGGTCAAGCGGCAATGGCGGGGATTAACGGGAATCGGAGGGCGGGGCGTGCTCGAATTTCGCTTTGGCCTCGGCGAGTTCGCGCAGCTCGAGGCGGTTTTCGATGCGGTCGAGCTGGATGTCGTGGCGGGCGAGTTTGGTGTAGATGTTGTTGATGTCGCCGCTCATGATGTGAAGATAGCCGCGCATGGCAGTCAGCTCTGATCTGACCTCGCCCAGCGCAAGGTCAAGCTTGTCGAAGCGTTGATGCATCTTTTTCAACGTCTCAAACATCAGTTCATTTGTGACTTCGGCCAAGATTGGCTCCATGCAACTGCAGATATGAAAGGAATATAGTCCCTATTGGCGTTGGCTGCCAGCGAAATCTGGGCGATGGCATGTAATCCGCGCCTTCACTTCGTCCGGCTTTCCGCCCCAAAACGCCTTCGGCCGCAGCACCGCAGCCGCGTCCGCAAAGCCTTCATGGCTGGCGGCGGCGAGGGTTTTGTTTGGAGCGGTTGCGAATAAAAAGATGACGCGGAACGGGCTGTTTATCTTCTGCGGCGGGGCTCAATCGGTCTTGACGGTTTTCAGGACAAGTTTGAAATTCCGCCGCGCAAACGCCTACGTCTCCGCCGCGCCGCCGATCATGAGGGCCTTGTTGTCTGAAATGCGCATCTGCCCGACCAAATGAGCCTTCGCCTTGGCGTTATAAAGTGTGGAATTGAAGCCCACATAGTTTGCATTCGTGAAGTAGGAAGATGCAATTCGCGAGACTTTTGTGGGACCTTCGCGGGTCATCTGCTGCAGCAAGGCCCCAAATATGCGGCGCACATCCGGCCGGCGACGAAATTCCACCTCGATGTTTGAGCCATTAGGAATGCCCAGCTCCGGCACTTCGCCAGCTCCCGCAAACTTGGACACTCTCATGAGGCTGTTTGTCCCGCCGCAGGAAGGCTGCTTGCACCGATAAGTGATATCGCCGCCAAATCCCGAGCGGGACCATTCTTTGCCCGGACCCGCCGGATTCTCCGCCAATGCGCTTTGGGCGGCGCCTAAGGCCACGACCAGCGCCAGCACTTTGCATTTTGTTTCGATCAATTTCATTTCAACCCCCGCGTGAGATATTTACACTTAAGCGGGCGCAGAAAATTGTTAACGTGGAATTGAAGCTGGTGGAAAAGCTTGTTCAAATATTTGCAAGGCATCGCCGGCGATAGGACTTCGCCTGAGCGCTCTGGGGTCACAGCAATGCGATTGAAAAATCCTCAATCACCATATTCGCCAGCAGCTTCTCGCACATCGCCTTCAGCTCGCCCTCGGCCTTCTCCCGGTCATAGTGCCCCAGCACAAGGTCAAACACCTTGCCCTGCCGCACCGACCCGACGCCCTCGAACCCGAGCGTGCCGAGCGCGCCCTCAATGGCTTTTCCCTGAGGATCGAGGACGCCTTTTTTCAACGTGACGGTGACGCGGGCTTTGATCATGCTGAACCGTCCGATGGCTTATTTCTTCACCAGCACCGGCCCGGTTGGGCGCGGGGGCTCGTTTTCGTTCATGATGCCGAGGCGGCGGGCGACTTCCTGATAGGCTTCGACCAATCCGCCCATGTCGCGGCGGAAGCGGTCCTTGTCCATCTTCTCCTGCGTGTTGACGTCCCAGAGGCGGCATGAGTCGGGCGAGATTTCGTCGGCGACGACAATGCGCATCATGTCGCCCTCAAACAGGCGGCCGCATTCCATTTTGAAATCGATCAGCTGGATGCCCGCGCCCAGAAAAAGTCCGGAAAGGAAATCGTTGACGCGGATGGCGAGCGCCATAATATCGTCAATCTCCTGCGGCGCGGCCCAGCCGAAGGCGGTGATGTGCTCTTCGGACACCATCGGGTCATGCAGGGCGTCGTTCTTGTAATAGAATTCGATGATCGAGCGTGGCAAAACCACACCCTCCTCGATGCCGAGACGCTTGGCGATGGACCCGGCCGCGACATTGCGCACCACGACTTCGAGCGGGATGATCTCGACTTCCTTGATCAGCTGCTCGCGCATATTAAGCCGTTTGATAAAATGGGTCGGAATGCCCATTTTATTTAAATTCAGGAATATATGCTCGGAAATCCGGTTGTTGATGACGCCTTTGCCATCAATGATCTCGTGCTTCTGCTTGTCAAAGGCGGTCGTGTCGTCCTTGAAAAACTGGATCAGCGTGCCGGGTTCCGGACCCTCATAGAGGATTTTACCCTTGCCCTCATAAATGCGACGGCGACGGCTCATGAAATTTCCTGTCATAATGTTGGGGGAGTGTGTGATCGGGGGACCTATTTCATGGCTCCTGCTACGCCAAAGAAGCCGAGTCCTCAATTGCCAAACGGATGAAGGCAGGGCTTATGCACGTTGTTCTGACCAATGCAAGCAAACAAAAGCGCCAATAAGGCGGCTGCCGCCCCTTTTGTTTTGCCGCGCGGATGCATAAATGGGGCAGACGAGATGAAAAAGCCGGGAGCCAGCAATGACCGACATTAACGACCGCGAGAAAGCCTTCGAGAGCAAATTCGCCCACGATGAGAACACCAGATTCAAGGCGACGGCCCGGCGCAACAAGCTGCTTGGCCTGTGGGCGGCGGAACTTATGGGCAAGAGCGGCGAGGCAGCAGCGGAATATGCCAAGGAAGTCGTGGCTTCCGATTTTGAGGAGGCAGGCGATCATGACGTGTTCCGCAAGGTGCGCGCTGATCTCGACGCCGCCAAAGTGGAGCAGTCCGACCATCAGATCCGCCGGACGATGGACGAACTGATGGCTGTGGCGGCGGAGCAGATTCAGAACGGTTAGTCTTTGTTCCCGCCCCCTTTTTCGAAAAGCCGCCTCTGGGCGGTTTTTTGTTGGCCTTCCCCTTGAAAACCTGATTGTCTTCTGGAAACAAGGAGTTCGACATGAACCTCAAGCAAAAAATTCAAGCCGGTCAGACGCTTTTCACAGCATGGTCCTCCATTCCCGACCCATTGACGGCAGGCGCGCTGGCGGCGACGGATTTCGACGCGGTGGCGCTCGACATGCAGCATGGCGGGCATTCGGACGATTCAGTGCTGCGCTCAATCGGCCCGGTGATCCAGAACGGCGCGCATGCAGTCGTGCGGGTTCCGGTCGGGCGGTTCGACATGGCGAGCCGGGCGCTGGATTTCGGCGCGGAGGCGGTGATCGCGCCGATGATCAACACATTGGATGACGCGAAGGCGTTTGCGGATGCGATAAAATATCCGCCGCTCGGCGAGCGCTCCTGGGGGCCGGGAAGGGCGATGGCGTTTCACGGCTTTTCCGACTTCAACGCCTATCTGCAGGCGGCAAATGGCATTTGCCTGTCGATTGCCATGGTCGAGACAATGCAGGCGCTGGAAAATCTTGACGCGTTCCTAGGAATGGACGGCATTGACGGCATCTTCGTCGGGCCGGGAGACTTCTCCATCGCCTGGACCAAGGGCGCGCACTACAATCCGAAAAATGACGCAATGACCGAAACCCTGCGCGACATCGCCAGCCGCTGCCGCAAAGCGGGCAAGTTTGCCGGAAACTTCGGCTCCGACGCTCAGCACGCGCGCTTCCTTGCGGAGCTTGGCTACCAGTTCGTCGCCATCGGCACGGATGTCGGCTGCATCAAGGGCGGGGCAAATGCGCTGGTAGCGGGGGCGAGGGGGTGAGGGCTTGGCTTTCTATTCGCTGCGATCCACGCGGCGTGCGTTCAAGCGAACTTTGGCGAATGCACGAAGAAGCGTGAGAAAAAACCTCTTGCCGAAGTTTCCTGCGAGTGAGCCCGGCACAAGGTATAGGGACTCCCCGACCGTGTCGGTGTTGTATTCGTCAAGCACGACCCAAAGGCGCTTGTCAGCATCGAGGCCAGTCCGCCGCTTCTCGTTTTCGGGAATTTCCATGGCGGCCTGTGATGGCACAGGGTGCTTGCTTGTGATTGCCAGCAAGACAATTAAATCAGCGCCGCCCTCTCTTTTCAGCTGCAAGGCAACTGCCGACGGCCTGAGTTTGCGCCCTTCTGTCTCGCCGCCTTCTGCTTCGCGGAACCACAGATAAGGGTAGTTGATAACCGAACCGGTCAACACATCGTCAAAGCTTGTCATTCAGCGGGATCATCCGCCATCGCATATTCCTCAATTGCCTTTTCCACTTCGGCGAACAGCTCGTCGCTCATATTTTCCGTGCGTCCAGCGCGGCGCATGTCGGCCTGTTTTCTCAGCCGCGCATAGTCGTCAATGTTCAGGACGATCAGCCTCGGTTTGTTGCGCTGGGTGATGGTGACCGGTTGGCGGAGAGCGTCCGCGATGATGTCGCCCGATTTTCTCGAGAAATCACTCGTTGTGTAGGTGGGATTTTGCATGGCGGCCTCCAGTAAATACAGTGTTTGCTGTATATACTGTGAAATCCGGGTTTTTCAAGGA
>JANMMM010000279.1:0-16392 GCA_031373225.1 Phyllobacteriaceae bacterium
CACTTAAGCGCCTTGCAGGATCAGGCTCCCCATCCTGCGAAGCTCGAAGAGCGAAGCAGGACAAGCTGCCCCAAATCAGTTTGTGCCGCCCCTTCGGAACTGTCTCACTCAAACACAATCGCCGGCGCCGCCCTCCCGCCAGCCTTCCCGGCCTCCACGCCCGCCCAGACCTTCGCCGCCATCTCCCGGTAAATCTTCGCGTGCGCTCCGTCCGGCTGTGTCGCCACTAACGGCGTGCCATTGTCGGAATTCTCGCGCAGCGCCATGTCGAGCGGCACTTCGCCCAGGAATGGCACGCCGATGCGCTCGGCCTCCAGCCGCGCGCCGCCGTGGCCGAAAATGTCGTAGCGTCTGCCGGTGTCGGGGGCGATGAAATAGCTCATGTTTTCGACGATGCCGAGCACCGGCACATCGACTTTTTTGAACATATTGAGTCCCTTGCGCGCGTCTATTAACGCAAGGTCCTGCGGCGTTGAGACGATGACCGCGCCGGCCAGTGCCACCTGCTGCGCCATGGTCAGCTGCGCGTCGCCGGTGCCGGGGGGCATGTCGACGATGAGGATGTCGAGGTCGCCCCATTCGACCTCGCGCAGCATCTGCGTCAGCGCCGACATGACCATCGGGCCGCGCCAAATCATCGGCGTCTCCTCGTCCACCAGAAAGCCCATCGACATGGCTTTGCCGCCATAGGCCTGCATCGGGATCAGGATTTTGCCGTCGCGCGTCTGCGGCTTGCCTTTCAGGCCGAGAAGGCGCGGCATGGAGGGGCCGTGGACATCCGCATCAAGAATGCCGACCTTGAGGCCGTTGGCCTTCAGCCCGAGGGCAAGGTTTACCGCCGTGGTTGAGTTGCCGACGCCGCCCTTGCCGGACGCGACGGCAACAATCGCGCCGACGCCGGGGACGCCCTGCTTCGAATGGCCGGAGGGGCGCTGCGGCGCGGGGGGCGGGCCGCCCGCGCGCTTTTCGGCCGTGAGCGCCGCGACGGCGCTGACGACGCCGGGAATGGCGGCGACGGCTTTTTCGGCGGCGAGGCGCAGCGGCTCCAGCGCCTGGGCTTGTTCGGCGGGCACAGTGACGGAGAAGAAGACCTTGCCAGCGGCGATGAAAATGCCCGAGACAAGCCCGGCGCTGACAATGTCGCTCCCGTCCGACCCCGCGATCCTCTTCAGCGCGGCATAGACATCTTGCTGGGTGACTTCGGCCATATTGCGTTTCCGGGCTTGGAATGAAAGAGCGCCCCCGATAGCATGGCGCGGCTGAAGGCGGCAATCATTTGGCGGAAAGAATGGCGGAGAAGATCAATCCGATCCGGGAGACCAGCGCCGAGGCGATCGCGCTGGCGCGGGGGCTGGTGAGCGCGGCGAAATATGGCGCACTGGCCTTCAACGACCCGAACACCGGCGCGCCCGATGTCAGCCGGGTGGCGGTGGCGACGGATTTTTCTGGCATGCCAATCCTGCTGATCTCCGACCTTTCGCGTCACACGCAGGGGCTGGCGCGCGATCCGCGCTGCGCGCTCATGGTCGGCGAGCCGGGAAAGGGCGATCCGCTGGCGCATCCGCGCGTCACACTTGCCTGTCTTGCAAAAAAACTGGCGCGGGAGGGCGGTGAGTTCGACGCTCTTGCCGCCCGTTTCCTTGCGCACCAGCCAAAGACGGCGCTCTATATCGGGTTCGCGGATTTTTCGTTTTTTCGGCTCGAAGTGCAGTCGGCGGCGCTGAATGGCGGATTTGGCAAGGCGTTCAACCTCACTGCGGCGGATTTCGGCGGCGTTTGACGGATTTTGCGGGATAAATCCCAAGCCGGCGCACAGGCGCCGACAGTTTCGGATGCGCAGTCATTCATAGTGCTTCCTTGAGTTTTCCTGCCATGGTTGAATCATGGCCAATTGTTGAACGCACCGTCAACATTAGGCAGACGATATGTGCAAGCCGGAATAAGAAATTGCTTTGACATTGCGGTGAAAACGGTCAACTTCGTGCCAAAACCGGACAATTGAGACCGGCAGTTCATGCTGGCCAGAAACTAGGGACGATGTCATGGCGCCGAGCGAGCTTGCCGCGAAAGCAGAGGAAGCTGCGGAGCTGTTGAATGCGCTGGCCAACAAGAAGCGGCTGATGATCGTCTGCCACCTGCTTGAAGGCGAAATGTCGGTCAATGTGCTCGCCGAAGCCGTCGGCCTCAGCCAGTCGGCCCTGTCGCAGCACCTTGCCAAACTGCGGGCGCTTGGCCTCGTCGCGACACGGCGCGAGGCGCAGACAATCTATTACCGCGCCGCCTCGAACTCCGTGGGCGCCGTCATTGATACGCTTTACGGGATCTATTATCCGTCAAAAGCCGCTTGACCGGCATTATCCACATCACTGATCCGGCCGATGCCCGCATCGGCGCCTACCGCAATGTGCGGGAGCGTGATCTTGTTGGGCGGCAGGGGCGCTTTATCGCTGAGGGGCGCGTGGTGCTGAATGTGCTCATTCAACAAGCGCCGCAGACGATTGAATCACTGCTGGTGCTGGAGAACCGCCTGGAAGGGATGAGCCAGCTCATCGCCAGCCTGCCGGGGGGTATTCCTGTCTATGTAGCGCCCCAGCCCGTGATGGACGCCGTCGCCGGTTTTCATCTGCACCGGGGCATATTGGCGGTGGCAAAGCGCGCGGCGCCGCCTGAGTTCAATTCATTCATTGCCTCTTTCGGCAAGGCCGCGCTCGTTGCGCTGCTGGCGGGGATTTCCAACCATGACAATATGGGTTCAATTTTCCGCAACGCCGCCGCTTTTGAAGCGGATGCGGTTCTCATGGATGACCAGTGCTGCGATCCACTGTACCGCAAAGCGATCCGCGTCTCTGTCGGCGCGGTTTTGAAAGTTCCGCATGTCCGGGCCGGAACAATTGAAGCGGCGCTGAAGGCGCTGGCGCAAGCCGGGTTCGATATTTTCGCCCTGTCGCCGGGCGGAGAAATGTCCGTCAGCGCGCTGCCGAAAAGCGGCAGGCGGGCGCTGGTGTTCGGGACGGAAGGGCAGGGGCTGCCGCTGGCTGTGCTGCAATCGGTGAAAACATGCCGCATTGAAATGTCATCGGATTTTGACAGCCTGAATGTCGCCACCGCGTCTGGCCTCGCCCTGTTTCACGCCAGCCGGTTTTCACCATGAATTTGGCGGCGGGATTTGACTCTCACGCCGCCAGAGCAGCCAGATGCGCAACAATGGCGTCAACCAGCGGCGCGGCTTTGGCTCTGTCAAAGCCGCGCGGGTCGGGGCCGAATATGCCCCACAGCGGGTGATCCGGATCGTGCCGCTGCGCGCCGTATGGATCGGCTTCAGGCTCTTCGCTCCGCTTTTGAGGCAGGCGCTCCTCCTGAACCAAATCCGGATGCAGGCCATAGAGCAAAGTGGTTTCGAACAGGCCGGCATGGTCCGGCGCAAAATCAAGACCCGGAATGCGGCTCACCGCAGAGGCCGCTGCTTTGAGCGCCGGGTTCTTGGCATTCCACTCCGCAGCGATGCGGTCGATCATTTCGAGCTGCGTGTCGGCGAAGTGGCCGGAGAAGAGCACTGCGCGCTTCACGCCCAGTGTCTCCATGCGCGACAGCGTGAAATTCAGCTGCGCCTCTATTTCGCGCGCCTGCGGCATCATCACGGTCCAGGGATAGCCGCCGTGACCGCCGCCGGTGCCATAGAAGAGCGGCGGATAGACAAGACCGCCGCCAGTGGCTGCGGCCCGCAGGCACAGGCCATGCGCGGTCAGCGCGTCAAGTCCCACCGGAAGATGCCCGCTGTGCCACTCGATGGTTCCGAGCGGCATGTAGACGGACGGATTTGCGGCCAAGCGTTCGCGTATCTGAAACGGCAGCAGCAGCTCCAGGCGCACATGATCATATGTCTGCATTCATATTGCTCCGGGCATTTGACGGGATATGCAGGGCTGGAAGGCTTTCGCGCGTGAACAGGCGGAAGGCGATGTCGGAGCGGTAGGGCGGCTCCAGCCAGGGGCTTTCGGTATAGCCAAAATGGTGCGTGAACACATCAAGGGCAAAACGCGCCTGGTGTTCCGGATTTTGGTCAATCACCAAAGTCATGGTTCCGTCAAGCAGCAGCCGCCGCGATTCCTCCGTCAGCTCAAACCCGACATAGACGGGCGGGTTGTGCGGAAACGCCGCCTTGATCGCCCGCCCGCAGGCGTCGGTGGCCGCGCCGACGCTGTAGACGGCGGCCACGCTTCCATGCCGCTTGAACGATTGCAGGAGAAGGCGTTCCGAAAGCGCGGAATCATCGCCCGCCGCGATCACCTCAGTCACCGTGAGGTGCGGGGCATAGTCCTTGAGCCCGTCCCGCAGACCCTCAACACGCTGCGCATGGGCGCGGAAGCCGAAATGATCGCCGATGGCGATGATCGCGCCGGGTTCCCGGATGGTCCAGGCCATGAACTGCGCCGCCGTGCGCCCGCCGGAATAATGATCCATCCCGGCATAGGCCAGCCGTTCGGAATCCGGCAGGTCGGAGAGGATGGAAATCATGGCGACGCCGCGCGCCCCGCATTTGGCAATCGCCGCGTGGATGAGCGGATGCGCCTGTGTATACATGACAACGCCGTCGCTTTTCGTCTCTTCAATCGCCTTTGCGACAATGGCCGGGCTGTCCGACTTCAAGATCGTGCGCTGGATGATGACCGACTTGTCGATCCGCTGCGACTGCCGGGCAAATTCCCGGTTGAGGCGGGAGATAAGCGGCAGTTCAGGTCGGGCGAGCAGCGCTTCGATCCGCAGCAGGCGATGGTGCGGCGATGGAAGAATGCGCTTCAGGTTCAGGCGCTTTGCCGCCGACAGCACAATCTGTGTTGTCTTCTCGCTGACATTTCCGCGCTCGTTCAACACGCGGTCGACCGTGGCGATGCCGACGCCGGTCATTTTCGCAATGTCGGCAAGGCGCGCCGTCCTGACCCTCTGATCCGTGCTTTCAGACACGCTGCGCTCCCTTTCATTTCGCTGCGGACGCCAAAAGGCGCGGCGCGGCGGCACAATTGGCGCATGGTGCGCTTTTGATGGGAAAACATCAAGAAACAGCTTTGCGGGCGCGCAGTCCCGCTTAATTCTGTGATGACAAAAGCGCGCGGGCCGCGCCGGGTCAGGTCGGGCGGACGGATCGGGAGAATGCCATGAAGACAACATTTGCGGGCAAGCGCAACAAGCGCGGCGACTGGAAGCCTGAAAAGCCGCTGGCGAGGCCGGATATCTGGAGTCCGGCAAGGTTTCTGAAATTTGTATTCGGCTACCCGGGCTATCTGTTCCCTTGGGGCGTCGTGTACATGGCGTTCCCAATTGTCACCTGGCTCTGGCTGACGCCTCCCATGGAGGACATGAAGACATTTCAGGCCGGCTGGGTGAGCTACCTTCTGATCCGCAACGCGGTGATGATCTTTTTGTGGGCCGGCGCGTGGCACCTGTGGCTGCACGTCAAGAAGATGCAGGGGACGGACTTCAAATATTCCAGCAAATGGTTTGCGCGCGACAATCCGATCTTCATGTTCAGGAACCAGCTGTTCGACAATCTGTTCTGGACTTTTGCCAGCGGCGTGCCGATCTGGACGGCGTTCGAGGCGGTGACGCTCTGGGGCTATGCGAACAATTATCTACCCTATGTGGATTGGCGGACGCATCCGGTCTATTGCACGGCGCTGATGCTGCTGATCCCGATCATGCGCGAGACGCATTTCTACCTGATCCACCGGCTGATCCACTGGGGCCCGCTCTACGATCACGCACACCGCATCCATCACAACAATGTCGATGTCGGGCCGTTCACCGGCCTGTCGATGCACCCGGTTGAGCATTTCTTCTACTGGACCGGCGTCCTCATCCATTTCGTAATTCCCTCGCACCCGATCCATGCGCTTTTCCACATTCAGCATGCCGCCTTCTCGCCGGTGCAGGGTCATGCGGGCTTCTCGGCGGTGGTGCTGCATGAGGGTGTCGAGGTGCAGACGGGCGACTTCTTCCACTATCTCCATCACCGCTATTTCGAGTGCAACTATGGCGGCGACGGGCCCATCATGCTCGACAAAGTGTTTGGCACTTTCCACAACGGCACCGATGAGGCGACCGAGGCGATGAACGAGCGCTTCCTCGCCCGAGCCAAACAGAAAGTGGCGGGCGGCGGCTGATGCGTTACCGCACATTCGGGCGCACTGGCTGGCAGGTCAGCGAAATCGCCTTCGGCGCTTGGCAGATCGGCGGCGGCTGGGGCAAGGTGGACGACAATCAATCCATCGACACGCTGCTCTATGCTTTTGAAAAGGGCATAAATTTCATCGACACCGCCGAGCTTTATGGCAGCGGCCACAGCGAGGAAGTGATCGGCCGTGCCTTGAAAGAGTGGAAGGGTGGCAAAATCTACGTCGCCACCAAAGCGCAGCCAGTTGTGTGGCCACATCCGGACGAAGACAATCCGGATATGCGCGGGCGCTATCCGGCGTGGCATTTGCGGAAGAATGTCGAGGACAGCCTGAAGCGGCTTGGCGTTGAGCGGCTGGACCTGTTTCAGCTGCATTGCTGGCTGAAGGACGGGCTGTCATCGCTCGACTGGCTGGAGACGCTCAATGACCTTCGCCGCGAGGGCAAGATTGACCAGATTGGCGTGTCGATCCGCGACTACAGGCCGGACGAGGGCGTCGATCTGGCGCGGTTTGGCCTTGCCGATTCCATCCAGGTCGTTTTCAACATGTTCGAGCAGCGCCCGGCGGGCGATTTGTTCAAGGCGGGCGCAGAAACAAACACCGCCTTCATTGCGCGCGTGCCGCTGGATTCGGGTTCACTTGTCGGAAACTGGACGCCGGACAGTTATGCGAAGTTTGAGCCCGGCTCGCAGCCGCATTCCATGTTCCAGGGCGAACGGTTTGCGCAGACTCTGGCGCGCGTTGAGACGCTGAAAGAAATCTGCAAACCGTTTTATCCATCGCTGGCGGAGGCGGCGATGCGATACGTGCTGAGCGCGCCACAGGTGAGCGCCGTCATTCCCGGCATGAAGAGCCGCGCAGAGGTGGACATGAACATCGCCTATTCAGACGGCGCGCCGTTTCCGTCGGAGCTTGCGGCGCAGCTGCCCGCGCAAGTGTGGCCGCGGAACTTTTACCACTGACAGCTGCGCCTCCCCGTCTTGACGGTTCGGCGCTTTTGTGGGCAATCGTCCCACTTTCCGGTGAGGAAAAGGAATACGCCTTTCTTCCAACGCGGTGAGAAGCTTGAGTTAATGCATTGAATTACAGAAATAAAATCCTGGCGGTCGCGCCGATGATGGACTGGACCGACCGGCACTGCCGGTTCTTCCACCGCCAGCTGACGCGGCGCGCCCTGCTTTATACGGAGATGGTTGTCGCCGACGCCATCCGGTTTGGGCCGCGAGAACGGCTGCTTGGTTTTTCTCCGCACGAGCAGCCCGTGGCCTTGCAGCTTGGCGGGTCCGATCCCGCAAAGATGGCGGAGGCGGCGCAAATTGGCGAGGATTATGGCTACCGCGAAATCAACATGAATGTCGGCTGCCCTTCAGACCGGGTGAAGAGCGGCACATTCGGCGCCTGCCTGATGGAAAAGCCGGAGCTTGTCGGCGCCTGTGTCGCCGCCATGAAGCAGGCGGTGACCATTCCCGTCACCGTCAAATGCCGCCTCGGCGTTGACGAGCAGGATATTGAGACTGCGCTCGATGCGCTGGGCGACAATGTGTTTGCCGCCGGCGCGGACGCGCTCTGGGTGCATGCGCGCAAGGCCTGGCTGCACGGGCTTTCGCCAAAGGAGAACCGCGAAGTGCCGCCGCTCGACTATGACCGTGTTCACCGGCTCAAGGCGCGGCTGCCAGACAGATTTATCGGCATCAATGGCGGCATCGCATCGTTGGCGGAGGCAGCGGCGCAGCTGGAGCGCTTGGACGGCGTAATGCTTGGCCGCGCCGCTTACCATGACCCAAGAACGCTGCTTGAAGCCGACGGGCTCATCTCTTCGAAAGCCGAAACGACGCCGGGGCTGGACGGCATTATTGACCGCATGACGGACTATTGCGCGGCGCACATCGCGTCCGGCGGGCGGATGCACCATGTGACGCGCCATATGATCGGCCTTTTGCATGGAATGCCGGGCGCGCGCCGCTGGCGGCAAATGCTGACTGTGGAAGCGGCTCGGGATGGGGCCGATGCGGGGCTGCTCCGGCGGGCGTTCGAAGCGTCGGCGCTGGCGCAGGCGGCGTGAATTTTCCGCGATACTCAGTCAGGCTAGACGGCTTGCGCTCAACCCTGAAACGCAGTTTAATAAGATGGGCCCCAGCATGAGGGCGGGACATTGCTATGGCAAAGGCAGCGGCGGTCACCGAACCTGCAATTGACAAAAAGCGCTTGGAACTTGAGGAGCAGTCCGAGAGTTTGGCAGAGGCGCGCAAAGCCCTTGAAAGCGCCACCAATATAGCGCGCGGCCTGTGGCTCACATTTATGTCTCTTGTCGCCTATTTGGCGGTTGCGGTTGGCTCGGTCACACACCGGGATCTGTTTCTGGAAAAGCCCATCAAGCTGCCCCTGCTGAACGCTGACCTGCCGCTGGTCGCATTTTTCTGGATCGCGCCAGTGTTGCTGGTGGTCTACCATGGCAATCTACTGCTCAACTTGAAATTTATGGGAGACAACGCCCGCAAGTATTTCAATCTTGTCGACGAGCGCGCGCCCAACAACCAGCCGGACGAGGCGGCGTTTCTCAAGACAAAGGAGTCTCTTTTCCTCCAGCTGCCAAATTTCATGGTCATCCAAATGCTGATCGCCCGGCGGCTGAGCCAACGGGATTTCATGGCAACGGCCATACATGCCGCTGTGGTGCTGACGGTTATTATTGGCCCTGTGCTGGTGCTTCTCCTGATGCAGCTGCAATTCATGCCTTATCATTCGGCTCAGGTGACAGCTGTGCATCGGCTGGCAATTGTCGCCGATATTGCCCTGGTTTTCATCCTGTGGCCCAAGATCACAGCGCCCGCAGGCCACAGCCGTGTGCCGATGTACCGCTACCTTGTTTATTTCCTCATGGCCGCGCTCATAGTCTTTTCGGTGTTTGTCGCAACATTTCCTGGCGAGAGGCTCAACCGCAACTTCATTGCAGAGAAGGCTGGTATCCGGAACTTTCTGTTCAGAGGCACTTTTGACGAAGTGAAGGGCAGGCGCAGCAGCTGGTTCTCGGACACGCTTATTTTGTCTGATCAGAATTTCACAAATGGCAAAGCGCCCGCCGCGTCGGATGTGACGGTGTCAATGCGCGGCAGACATTTTGAAGAAGCAAATTTTACCCGCGCAGACCTGCGCAACGCGGACTTTACCGGCGCGCGCATGCCAAACGCGATTTTTCGCGGCGCAGAGCTTGATAATGCAAAATTTGGATGCCCCCCCTCCGTTCAGGCAGTGAGCGGGGACCGCAGCGACAGCAACTGCACTCAGCTTTCGGAGGCGGACTTCAAAGGTTCTGACATGAAAGGCGCTATGCTGAAGAAAGCATCGCTGCAAGGCGCCAAGTTCGAAGGGGTAAATCTGCAGAACGCCACATTTGAGGGAGCCAACCTGCAAGCAGCGTTGATAAAAAGCAGTGATCTGCAGGGAGTAAATTTGAAAGACTCCGATTTGACCGCAGCATCGATCACAGACTCGCAATTGCGGGTCGCCGACCTTTCGGGCGCAATCCTTTCCGGGGTGCTGATCTATGACAGTTATTTGCAAGGAGCTGTTTTGCGGTCGTCGTTGACGCGCGCAACGAATCTGGAAACGGCGACTTTGGTCGGTGTCAATGTCTGGAGCCTTGACGACAAAGATGTCGACTGGTCGACCACGATTGTAAAGGATTTAATGAGCAGCGGCGATGATCTTGACATCGCGGCAATCATGAAAAACTTCAGTGTTGCAGGCGCAGGCTTGCCGGAGCAGTCAGAGACTGAAAAGCGGATTGCGGACCTTGACCCTGAAAAATGTCTGGAAAGCTGCCAAATTCTGCGCGGCAAAAAGGCTGAGGAAATCTCATTGAAAGCCATTCGCAATTATCCCAAAGGCGGAATGGAAAGCGATGCCGAAGCTTGGCGCAAACGTGTCACCAAACAAGTGGTTCTCATCTGCAACAGCAGGAAGTTCGGCGCCGATGTCTTGAAGCGCATCGCCTTTAACCGCGCTTCAAAGGGTGACAAAAGGATTCTGTTTGGACCCTTTCTGAATGCGACGGCGGCGCTGCTTCTTGATCCCAAGCGGTGCAAGTACAGCGCAAACCTTGCCGCCGAATTTGGTGCGGTTCTCGATGAATGGGCAGGCGATGGCATATCGAAAACGGCACTTTTGCAGGAAGCAAATACCCCGAATGCCAAAACGGCCGCCGCCGCTGGCAAATAGCCAGCCGCGTCTGGACATCGACCGTCCTTTCTGGACGATCCCGCCGGGCAAGATGGCCAGCCATGGCGGCCCGTGCGAGCCAGGCATTGCGTGATTGCCGCTCTGCCCAGGATATGCGCCAGTAACCAAACGCTTGTGGAACCTGCGCCGACCCGCTTGAACGCCAGTCGTCAATGCTGGTCGGAGGAGCAACAGTGGCCTGGCCAAAATGGCGCTATAGCCTTGCCTTCGCGCTGCCGCTCTGCTTTCACTTTGGCGGCGCTTCCAAGCATGAACTGTGTTTCAGCGCCGGAGTTCTCTTGCCATGGGCAGCATCCCCCTAAACGACCTCCTCACCTTCGCCCTCTACTTGTCCCTCGCCGGCATCATCGCCGGGGTTCTGGCGGGTCTGTTCGGGATTGGCGGCGGCACGGTGCTGGTGCCGGCGTTTTTTGAAGTGTTCGGCGCGGTGCATGTGCCGGACGATGTGCGCATGCATTTGGCGCTGGGATCGTCTATGGCGATTGTCGTCTCGACCTCGCTGCGCTCCTTCACCTCGCACCAGAAACGCGGCACGCCGGACATTGCACTATTGAGAAAATGGGTTATTGCCGTGCCGCTCGGCGTCATCGCCGCATCGCTGCTCGTGGCGCATATTTCGAGCTTTGGCCTCAGGCTGATATTTGCGGTGATTTCGGTCATTGTCGGATTAAAGCTTTTAATAGGCAGGGATTCATGGCGCTTGGGAGCCGACATCCCCGGCAACCCGGCGCGCGCCGTCATTGGCTGGTGCATTGGCCTGATCTCGACGCTGATGGGCATTGGCGGCGGGGTCTTGAACAACACATTCATGACGCTGTTCAGCCGGCCGATGCATCAGGCGGTCGGCACGTCGGCGGGGGTCGGCGTGCTGATATCGATCCCGGCCTTCCTCGGCTACATCTGGGCGGGTTGGGGCAAGAGCGGGCTGCCGCCTTATTCAAGCGGCTATGTCAACTGGATGACGGTGCTGCTGATCATTCCGCTAACAATCATCGTCACGCCGCTCGGCGTCAGACTCGCCCACGCCATGTCGCGCAAGGCGCTGGAAATCAGTTTTGGAAGTTACATGCTGATCGTGGCCGCCCGGTTTTTCTGGAGCCTTGCCTGATCCTCAGTCCTGCAGGATCATCTGATCCTGTTGCACGGCATAGGCCGAAAGGCTTGAGAGAAAGCTCATGCCCAGGAGGCTCTGGTCGAGCTTGCCCTCTTCGGCCACCATGGCGCTGACATTCCTGCGCGCAATCTCGCCGATGCGCACCTCGTCCAGCGTCACTTTGGCGGCAAACGCCATGCCGTTTGCTGTGGAGACTGGAAAGGTGAATGCGAGACCGTCAGGCTGTATACCGGCAGCCTTGGCCGCGTCCATCGTCAGCACAACACTCGACGCGCCAGTGTCGACAAGGAACGATACGCCCGCGCCGTTTACGACGCCGTCCGCCTCAAAATGCCCGCTCGACGCCTTGCCTATGGACACGCGCAGCGCGCCGTCGGCCCCAAACGCGGTCTGCGGGCGGGATGGAATGATCCCGGCGGTGACCCGGCTGGCGATAATCTGAAGCTCAAACCGGTATTGATAAGCGGCCACCAGTCCCGTCAGCAGCGCGAGCCAGACAATGGCCTGCCTCGCCGTGTCGGCGAACCGCATGCCCCGGCGCAGCACGCCCGCCGCCAAAACCGCGCCCAAAACGCCGAGCGTCGCAAGGCGGGCGAAGTCGTCATTCGCCATGCCCAGCGTCGCGCCGCGCTCATTGTTGATGAGAAGCAGAACCAGCGTCGCGCCGAGCGCGCCGAGTATGAGGATGAGCATCCGGCTCATACGTCGCCCGCAGCCTGCCGCGCCATCAGAGCGCGCCTTGTCTCGCGCCTCGGCCTGCGCTCGACGCCTTCCAGCCTGCTCGGCAGTTCAGCCATCACCTCGCGCCGCCGCTCCGGCGAAATCATCGACCAATAGCCGATCTCGTCCCGCGTGCGGCCGCAGCCGAAGCAGAAGCCGGTCTTCATGTCGATGGAACAGACGAGTATGCAGGGGCTTTCGATCATGGCAGCTATCTGGAGATTTCAAACGGTGCTGGCAAGGGCGATCAGCGCTGATATTTCCGCGATCTGCGCCGCCGCGCCCAAAGTGTCCCCGGTATGGCCGCCGATTTTATCGCGGCACAGGCGCGCGAAGAAGATGGCGGAAAGCGCGATGAGCGCGGCCATCAGCGCGACGGCGCCGAACCCTGAGGCCAGAAAGGCAGGGAGGAAGGCGAGCGGAATTCCGGTCAACAGCGCGAAACTGAGCTGGTCCCTGTCGGGCTTTCCCGCCTGATCCGCCGTGCCGCCGGGTCTTGCCGACGGCAGCTCGAACCAGTGCCAGACCAAAGCCGCGCGGGCGGCGACAGAAGCTGCGATCAGCGCGAAGGCGGCGGCGAGGCTGCTTTGCGAGGCAATGGCGGCGAGCGCCGCCACCCGGACAAGCACTGAAAGCACAAGCGCCAGAGTGCCATAGGTGCCGTTGCGCGAATCTTTCATCACATCGAGCCGGCGCTCCACTTCCCAGCCGCCGAAAAAACCATCCGCTGTGTCCGCCAGCCCGTCCTCATGCAGCGCGCCGCAAACGCCGACGGAGATGGCGACGGCGAGGACGGCGGCGAGCAGCGGTGGAACTGTCAGCCAGGGGGCGATGAGAAGGAACAAAGCGGCGGGCAGGGCGGCGATCAATCCGGCCAACGGAAACGCGCCGCTCGCTTCTGAAATCTTCCGCGCCTCGCCTTCGAAATAATGCGCGGGCAGGGTGAACCGCGTCAGGAAGCCCAGCGCGCGGGCGGTGTCTCTGGTAATGTCCAAGGGCTCTAACTTCATGTGCCTGCCGCTTCTGCGCCGCGCTTTGGCGCGGGCCGGATTGTCTTTGCAGCATAGCGCGGGTTAGGGCTTCCCGAAAGCGCATGAACAACAGGATTCTCCCCATGGCGTCAGGCCTGCCCTTCGACGATTTCCGCAACCTTCTCAAATCCATGCCCGGACCGGACTTGGACGCGCTCGCCGCTGTGCGCCGCCGCGACCCGTTCCTCACCAAGCCCCCCGGCGCGCTCGGGCGGCTCGAGGAGATCGTCGAATGGCTGGCGCAATGGTCCGGCAAACACAAGCCGTCAATCACCCGCCCGCTGGTGGCGGTCTTCGCCGGCAATCACGGCGTCACGCGCCAAGGCGTCTCGCCCTATCCAAGCGAAGTCACAGTTCAAATGGTGGCGAACTTTGCCGCAGGCGGCGCGGCGATCAACCAGATCTGCATCGCGCACGACCTTGGCCTGAAAGTCTATGACCTGGCGCTCGACATTCCGACGCAGGATATCACGCAGAGTGCTGCGATGGATGAAAAGACCTGCGCCGCCACCATGGCCTTCGGCATGGAGGCCATCGCCGGCGGCACGGATTTGCTCTGCATCGGCGAAATGGGCATCGGCAACACGACCGTGGCCGCCGCGATTTTCCACGGCCTGTTCGGCGGCGAGGCCGAAGACTGGGTCGGCGCGGGCACCGGCGCGGACGGGGAGGGGATGAAGCGCAAATCAGACGCGGTGCGCCGCGCGGTGGCGCTGCATTCCGCGCATCTGAAAGACCCATTGGAGGTCCTGCGCCGTCTCGGCGGCCGCGAGATCGCCGCCATGGCAGGCGCGATTTTAGCCGCCCGGATGCAGCGCGTCCCTGTCATCATAGACGGCTTTGTCGCCACCTCCGCCGCCGCCATCTTGTTCAAGGCCGATGCGTCCGCGCTGGATCATTGCCTGTTCGGCCATGTCTCCGCCGAAAAGGCGCACCGGCTGGCGCTGGAAAAGCTTGGGAAAAAGCCGCTGCTGGATCTCGGCATGAGGCTCGGGGAGGGGACGGGCGCGGCGCTGGCGGCGGGCATCGTCAAAGCGGCGGCGCTTTGCCATTCGGGCATGGCGACGTTTGGCGAGGCGGGGGTGACGGATAAGGGGTGATTGAGCGTGGCGGAGATTTGTGTTACCATCCATTGGTAACAAGGATTCTGTCATGGGCAAGAACACATCGGTGGTGCTGGGCGAGGCGCAGGAAATCTTCATCAAACGCGGCATCGCGTCGGGCCGGTTCGGCACGGCGAGCGAAGCCATGCGCGAGGCGCTGACGCTTTTGGAGGAGCGGGAGCTGAAGCTTGAGGCGCTGCGGCGGGCGATTGATGAGGGCGAGGCGTCGGGCGATCCGCAGGAGATTGATATTGAAGACTATTTCGTCGAAACAGCTGGGGAACACGACGCCAGGAAGAGAAAGCCCCAACAAGGATCAAGAATGGCGCGGGCCCGCCAAACTTAGCTAGACCTCAATTGGCTCGTCGTCATCGGCTGCTTCAGATATGTTCTCCTGCTCAATCTCTTTGGCGCGTCTCGCCAGCGGATTGAACGACGCCACGAGCATTGCCAGACCGGCCAAAGGCCCGGCAAGATTTGCCGCCAGAACTACTGCGGCAGCTTTCACGCCCGCCTTTGCACTCTCTTCGGCGCCATCCAGAGCGCCTTTGTAAACTCGTTTGCCAAAGTCTTTCCCGGCCTTTCGAACCGAACTTCCAGCAAACTTCAGCGAAGCCGCCGAAAAATTTCGAATGTCAAGCAAATGGAGTGAAACAAGGCGCGCCTGTGATTTGATCGCTTCTGCGCGAACGTGTTCGCTTTGAGATTCCCTTATGACGAGTTGAGCTTCAGCTATCTCAATATGCGCAAGCGAAAGCGCTGCATTTGAGCTGTCGTCCACAAGGTTTGACATCGAGGCGACCAGAAAGACTTGGCGCGCAAGATCAAACGTCTCGACAGCAGATTTTTCCGCCATTTGTTGTGCGAGACGCGCCGCTTCAATTTCAAGTATCTCTGGAAAAACTCCTCGAAAGTCCACGAGGCTTTCGGACAAATCCGAAATTAGCGAAAGCGCATCTGTGAAAAGTTGATCTCTCGCATCGGGTGTAGAAAGCGTTGCAACGTCAGCTTCAAGTGAGCGGCTGCGCATAAGTAAAATTCCAGGGCGAACATCTTCAATTCTTTCGCCGAACGCTTCATGAAGTCTAATTATTGTATTGAGCACATGTTCGGGCACTTGAGTTAATGCAAGTCGTTCTCGCGTCCACGCCGCCTTTGCACGAGTCTCTTGCCATAAATCCCGCGCGACTTGCTTGTGGGGCAAGGCAGATGCAAGGGCCGTAGCAGCGATCTTATCCCCAGCTTGATAAAACTGGTGCGCTGCAGGTCTCTGGATGAATGCCTGCATTTCCGTCTCGGAGTTCTGTGGTCTCACTTTGGCGCGGGCTTCGAAGAGCCAATTTGAAATCTCAGAATTAACTTCTTTGGCTTCGCGTTCCCAAAATACTTTGCGACCGTCACCGAGGGCAATGCGAATGCATAGTTCTTCAGCAGTTCTTTCGGGTAGCCCAAAACTATTTGTGGCTGCCACAGCCGAAGTGAACCACTCGATCCAAACTGTCCATTGGTCAGGATAAGAATCTTCTCCATTTGCTGTATTCGCTAACATGAATTGAAATTTACGATTCTCAATCCGCCAAAACTCTGGAGAACCGGTCAGCCAAAGATTTGACGAGAGCAATACTAGAGAATTTTCGAGTCTTTGCATTAATCGGGCGTCATCTGTAATAGCCGCCCAAAACGCTGCATCTGCCGCGTAGGCGCGCTCTGCGGTGTTGACCGCATACTCTGCGGCGTCGGCAGCGTTAGTGGCTGCATAAGTTGCATAAGCTGCGGCGGCGCGCGCCGCCGCTCTTGCCGCATCACTTGGTGCGTCGCCCGCATATTCTCCAGAGGTGAACATGCCGGTAGAGTATGCGAGAGAAGTCGCGTTGGCGGCGGCATATGCAGCGGAAGCAGCGGCGTCCGCAGCATGATCCAGTTCGCGATGAGAATACTTTCGAGCGAAGCCTGAAAGGGCAACTCTTGAAACAGCATTCGCCCGAAAGGCTGCAAGCATCAACGTTGAAGAAATC
>JANMMM010000377.1:0-1790 GCA_031373225.1 Phyllobacteriaceae bacterium
GGGGATCGCGGCCGGGCTTATCGACCCCACACTGGCGTTGCCTGGGGGGACGATCTACCGCGCCGGCAAGGCTGGCTATGCGCTGGGCCGATCGGCGGTCAATGTCGGGCTCGCCGCTGGTGTGCAGACCGCCATACAGGAGGGCGTCCTACAGTCATCCCAGGAGACGCGCCCGCTATCGCAGACGACGGCCGCCATCGCATCGGCGACGATCCTTGGCGGGCTGATCGGGGGTGGCGCGGCCGGGCTGCTGTCGCGGGTTGAGCGTAATGTTCTTGAGGCCGCGGTATCTCGCCAGCGTCTTGCCGTCGATGCTCATGCCGGCGTGGACGTGTTCAATGCCGTTCCTCAAGATGGCTTCGACATATTCCATGCTTCGCCGCATGAATTCAGGGCATTCGACATTTCAAAGATTGGAACGGGCGAGGGTCATAGTATGATTGCGCACGGATTCTATGGTGCCGAAAATCGCGAGGTAACGAAAAATTATGGCATCAATCTTTACCGTGTCCGCGTCCACGCCGAGCGCAATCACATGCTTGACTGGGACACGCCAATCGGACAACAAAGCGAGTACGTGCAGAAGGCAATAGCTCCTGTCCTACGAGAATTCGGGCTAGAGAACGAAAATCTAAATTACCTCGCTGGGTCTCACATCCTCAATAGGATGAATGAGAGGCTTGCTGGGGGTTCGTCCAGTTCTCCAATCGTATCTCGCACCCTTCAAGATGCCGGAATCCCAGGAATTAAGTATCTTGACGAAGGCTCGCGCGACGTCGGAAATGGAACGCGCAATCATGTCATCTTCGACGACAAGCTACTGACGATCATCGAAAAGAATGGTGAGAAGACTACAGTTCGGCCATTTACAGCGCCACCATCACCCATGCCGGCGGGTGGCTCGCCCATGGCGAGGTCTGGCGGCGCCGCCGCATCAGATAGCCGCCAACTTGAACTTGAATTCAGCGGGCTCGGATGGTCATCCGGGCTTTCCCCGACGCGGCGCGTGCTGTCGGGTGAGAGCATCGTTGCCCGCCGCACCATGGCCGATCTGGCAGAGACGCCGTATCGCTTCAAAGAAGGGGCGGATGGCGTGGCGGCAACAGATGGACCGGCACTCGATCGCCTGGCGCGCATGGAAATCGGCGGGGCGCGCGTCGAGGTGTCGGATGGGCTCGATCGGCTCTTTGCCGAGTATCGCTTTGGCGATGCTGAAAAATCCGTCCCGCGACTTCGCGCGCAATTCGAGCATTTCACCGGGAGGGATGAGGGAAAACTGTCGTTCGCGGACTTCAAGAACGAGGTATCGCTCGCTCTACAGGAGGGCGACAAGCATGCGATCCCGCAGGTTCAACAGGCTGCGGAACTGGTGCGCAAGCGGGTGTTTGAGCCATGGAAGGAACGCGCGATCAAGGCTGGGCTGATGTCGGAGGACGTGGACGTTAAAACCGCCGACTCATATTTCATGCGGATGTATAACAAGGAACGCATCACGGCGCAGCGGCCGGAATTCGTCAACAAGATTGTCGATTGGCTCAAGTCAGATCAGGACACGAAGGCCGCCGCGAAGGAGCGATTGACGGCATTCAGCGGGGCGCTTGAAGTCGCGGAAACGACGGCCAAGAAATTGGCGGCACGGATTGAGACCCGCACGGCGGCGCTTGAAAAGGTTGAAATCCGAGAGCAGGAAGTTCAACGGTTCAACAAATTTGCATTCAATCGGTCGTCGAAGCTGTCAGAACCGCTTGACGAAATGCGCGCCAATATCCGCACGATCGAAGCGCAAATTC
>JANMMM010000286.1:0-11434 GCA_031373225.1 Phyllobacteriaceae bacterium
GGGGTTGCCTCAGTTTGACACCTTGCAACCGCAGAGAGAGGCGCCCCTCTCTGTCCTGTCGGACATCTCCCCCGCGAGGGGGGAGATCGCCCGCGTCGCGGCTGTCCCTCTTCCTCCGACGGTTCAGGCTAACGCGAAAGCGGTGACGCATCGATCTCCCCCCTCGCGGGGGAGATGTCCGACAGGACAGAGTGGGGCGCCTCGCGCCGAACCCTCAAGCCGCGCACCAGAACACAAGCAGAGCTTGGAGGCCTGACATGCAAATCACCTCCCCAGCCTTCAAAGCCAACGCCACAGAGGCCCTCGCCGATCCGGTCCTGCAAAAGGCCATGGGCTTTGTGCGCACCGGGTTCATCGACAAGCGCAAGGCAGCGATAGACGCGCTGCCGGAGTTTGAGGCGCTGCGCGATTCGGCCAAGTCAATCAAGGATCATACACTTGCGCATCTTGATCTTTATCTTGAAGCCTATTGCGACAAGGTTGAGGCTTCCGGCGGGCATGTTCATTTTGCCGAAACCGCGCAGGACGCGCGCGACATCATCCTCAGGCTCTGCCGCGACGTGGGCGCGAAGACCGTGACCAAGGGCAAGAGCATGGTCACCGAGGAGATCGCGCTCAACCAGCACTTTGAGGAAAACGGCATTGTGCCGGTCGAGACGGATCTGGGCGAATATATCATCCAGCTGCGCGGCGAGCATCCGAGCCATATCATCGCGCCGGCGGTGCATCTGACGCAGGAACAGGTCGAGGGCGATTTCCGCCGGGTGCACACGCATCTGCCCGCAGACCGCGACCTGAGCGAGCCTGTGACGCTGCTGAATGAGGCGCGGGGGATCCTGCGGCAGAAATATTTTGACGCCGATGTCGGCATCACCGGCGCGAATTTCCTGATCGCCGAGACCGGCACGTCGGTCATCGTGACGAACGAGGGCAACGGCGATCTGACGCAGCTTTTGCCGAAGACGCATATCGTCGTCGCCACCATCGAGAAAATCACGCCAACGCTGTCAGATGTGGCGCAGATATTGCGGGTGCTGGCGCGCTCGGCGACGGGGCAGGATATGTCGGTTTACACGACTCTCTCCACCGGCCCGCGCCGGGCGAACGATCCGGACGGGCCTGAAAATTATCACGTCGTCATTCTCGACAATGGCCGCACCAAGATGATCGGCACGCAATATCAGGACATGCTGCGCTGCATCCGCTGCGGCGCCTGCATGAACCATTGCCCGGTCTATCATGCCATCGGCGGCCACGCCTATGGCTGGGTCTATCCCGGCCCGATGGGTGCGGTGCTGACGCCCTCGCTGATCGGTGTTGACAAGGCCGGGCACCTGCCCAACGCCTCGACGTTCTGCGGCCGCTGCGAGAGCGTCTGCCCAATGAAAATACCGCTGCCGAAAATGATGCGGCACTGGCGGGAGAATGAGTTCGAGCGGCATCTGACGCCGAAGACATTCCGCTATGGGCTGGGCGTCTGGGCCTTTTTCGCCAAGCGGCCGAGGCTATATCAGCTTGCGGCGGGGTTCGGCATTCCGCTGCTTTCGCTGTTCGGCCGCGGCAAGGGCCGGTTCAAGAGCCTGCCGCTGGCGGGCGGCTGGACGAAATGGCGGGATTTACCCGCCCCGCAGGCACGGACGTTCCAGCAGCAATGGCGGGAACTTAACCGACTTTCAGACCGCCCCAACTCTCATTTAGAATAGTCTTTTGTGTTTCACTATACCTCTTACTGGCAATGTTGTCCGAGATTTTATACTTACCTTGTTTTCCCTTTATATGAATATCTCTATCTTTGATTTGTTCGACGATTGGGTGTAGGCAAGCAACATCATCCTTACTCTCACGGACATAATTTCTCAATTTGTGAGTAATTGGGGTCGAATGAACAACGATTTTTTCTATGTTTTTTGAAATGCTGTTCCTCAAATTATCTATTGTGTAGTTTTTTATTCCAAATTTACTTTCTTTTTCATTCTCAACAAATCCTAAAGTATTATGTTCATTTTTTAAAATTAATTCAATCATCGTTAAAAGAGAAACGTCACCAAGAACACCATCATTAAAAGTTCCGCCAATGTCTCCATGTGATCCCGGTAACCAAACCTGACACATTTTCTGATTTTTTGTTGAACCACTCCAAATAAGCGGTCTAAATAAGAATCGGTCTTCATCAGCAGCTAATATTTGTATTCCGTGCCTTACCTTCGATGGCAATGAGAGATTTCCATCGGCAAAATGAAGCCGACGTCGGTACGAAGCGCCACTATGAAGGCCACCATATACAGTATCAAAGACACCAAGGCAGTTAATAGATACGTTTTGAAAACAATTTTCATACAAAAAAGTTAGATCATCTTCGTTTAATTTTGCTTTTTGATAAATTTCATAAACCGTCTTATACGAGTATATTCTTTCTGCTTTCAAAATTCCACATTTTGATATCAATCCTGCTAACGCTCGCGCAATTACAGATCCCCTCGAAAATCCAAATAGATACAAACCTAAAGTAAAATCGAAATTTGAACATATATTTATGTATATTTTTTGAATGTGGTATTCAATTCTGTAAGCAAAAATTCCACCTAAAAATTTATATCCTTGTGTTTTGCTTCCTATACCTGGCTCATATAAAACTATTTGATCAATTTCTTGACCATTGTAATTTGCTATCGTAGGGATGTAGAGATTTATCTTGTAAACGTTTGATCTCGACTCCTCTTTCTCGTCATCAGAAGCCGCGACCCATGTTCCATCTATCAAAACAACCAGATTTCTCATTATTCAGGCTCCCACTGAGCAGAAGGGACTAGTGGCGCATCGATTTCGTCTATAGTTGAACATAAGTAAATTGTGGGGAAGAATAGATAGTGAGTCAACCCAAATCCGCAATCCTCTCCCGCCTGCGCGCCGCCCTGCAAGTCTCGGGCGACGACAAAACGCGTAATGCCGCCGTCGCCGCCCGCCTCAAATCCGCGCCGAACGGCGTCATCCCGGCGCGCGGCCAGCTTCCCGCCAAGGCTCAGGTTGAGCTGTTCATCGCCATGGCGGAGAAGTACGCCGCCACCGTCACCCGCCTCAAATCCGCCAAGGACGCGCCCGCCGCCGTCTCGGATTATCTGCGCTCCCGCAATCTCGCGCCCAGCATCCGCATGGGCGGCGACAAGCGTCTTGCCGCCATGCCGTGGGCGAAGGAGAAGCACCTTTCCATCAAAACCGGCGCGTCGGACGGCACGGATGAAACCGGCGTTTCCCACGCCTTCGGGGCCATCGCCGAGAGCGGCACGCTGATGCTGACTTCGGGAACCGACAATCCGACGACGCTGAACTTTCTGCCGGAGAATCACATCGTGATTGTCGATGCCGCTACAATCAAAGGCGATCTGGAAGCGCTGATGTCAGAGCTGCGCAGGACCTATGGCAAAGGCGAAATGCCGCGCACGGTCAACCTCGTCACCGGGCCTTCGCGCTCCGGCGACATCGAGCAGAAGATCATTCTTGGGGCGCATGGGCCGAGGGCGCTGCATGTGATTGTGGCGGGGTAGATGGAACCGGACCATGGCGCCTGTATTTGTTGACCCCGGCAAGGTCCGCGAATTTGCAGATGCGGACAGTTTTTACCAATGGCTTGCGCTCAATCACGGCGCCGAAACCGAGGTCTGGATCAAGATGCATAAGGTTGGCTCCGGGCTAGAATCCATCACCGCAAAAGAGGCTATCGACGCCGCGCTGTGCTGGGGCTGGATCGACGCAATCCGCAAATCATTCGACGGTTCAAGCTTTCTTCAACGCTACACGCCAAGGGGCCGCAAAAGCGTTTGGAGCCAGATCAACGTTGACAATGTTGCGCGGCTGACCTCCGAAGGCAGGATGACAGAGCATGGGTTAAGCCACGTCGCGGCCGCAAAGGCGGACGGTCGATGGGACCGCGCATACAAGAACGGCAAGGAGATGAAGATTCCCGGCGATCTGCAGGAGGCCATCAACGCCGTGCCGCAAGCCAGGGACATGCTTGCCAAGCTGACTGAGCAGAACCGGTTCGCGCTGGCATTCCGGACCCACAACATGAAGACGGAAGCAGGGCGCAAGAAAAAGATCGCCGCCTTTGTCGGCATGCTCTCGCGCGGCGAGACGATCTATCCTCAAAAGAAAAAATAGGCGGGTTCAAGCCGCCCGCACCTGCCGAACCCAGGCCCGGGCGATCCTGCGCCCCACATCATCGGCCACTGGCCCGTGCCGCTCGGCTTCATGCGAAAACCGTTCTTTCCAACCGGGCTGTTTCTCCGCGATCACATTGGCAAACCGCTCGTTCCACTTTGTCACCAGCAGGCGGTCGGCCTCGAAATGAAACTGGATGCCATAGGCGGCGCGGTGGACGCGGAAAGCCTGGTTTTCCGCTGCGCCATTCGCCGCAAGGCGCACCGCCCCGTTAGGCAGGGTGAATGTGTCGTCGTGCCATTGGAAAATCGGAAAGGCGGCCGGGAGTTCCGACAGGACGGGGTCGGCTGCGGCGTCTTCGGTGAGCAGAACCTCCTGCCAGCCGAACTCCGGCGCTGCGCCAATCAGGTTTTTCCCGCCAAACGCGCGGGCCAGAATCTGGCTGCCGAGGCAAATGCCGAGCACGGCTTTTTCGGCTTCGGCGAAACAGCGCATCAGCGTTGCGAGATGCGGCAGATAGGGGTGGATGTCGTCGTCCACCGCGCTCTGGCCGCCGCCGAGAACAACAATTGCGTCATGCTCATCGCAGCTTTCAGGCAGCGCCTCGCCAAGATAGGGCCTGCGATAGTCCCGCTTTGCGCCCGCTTCATCAAGGGCGGCGCAGACTTGGCCGAGGCCGGTGGACTCATAGTTTTGAACGATCAGAACGCGCATGCTAACCTGCTTCGGTGTTTGCCTGATTGTTAACAATCGTGGTTAACAGAGGCTGAATGAAATGCGAGCAAATTTAACGATGCCGCTGCAAAACCGCGTTGATCCGTTCGGAGCCATCCACGCCGTCGCCGCGCGCGGCGCGATGATGGGCAACAGAGGCGGGCGGATTCATGATCCGGCGACGCGAACGCTGAACCGGCGCTATGCCTCGAAGCGGTGGATCTGCTGTGTCTGCGAATTTCGCGGGCGGCGGCGCGAGGTCATGGGGCGGCGTTACACCGAGCTGTTCTTCCTCGACGAGGTGACGGCGTTCGCCGCCGGGCACCGGCCCTGCGCGGAATGCCGGCGGACGGATTTTCTGCGGTTTTCGAAGGCTTGGCGGGAGGCGTTTGGCGTGACTTCAAGGCGGATTGCCGACGAGATGGACGCGGCGCTGCATGAGGAGCGGTGTGTGTCTGGCGCGGGCGGGATCTTGGTCAGCCGGGAAGAGGCGGCGCAATTGCCGGACGGGGCGATGACATCTTCCGGCTCCGATGCTTTCGCAATTATCAAGGGCGCTGCCCGAAAGTGGGCTTTTGAAGGATATTCCAAACCTGTGCCGCTTGTTGATTTTAAGGAAGGCCTGACGCTCCTGACCCCGCCCTACATCGTCAAAATCTTCAAAACCGGCTATCGGCCAGTTTTTCATTTTTCCGCCGAGATCTGACCATGCGCGCGAATTACAAAATGCAGCGACTTTTCGTCACGTCGGACCTGACTGCGGGTATCGGCTTCGAGGCGGATGCGGCGCAGTTCAATTATCTCGCCAATGTGCTGCGGCTTGGCGAGGGCGCCGAGATTCTGGTCTTTAACGGGCGGGACGGGGAATGGCGGGCGCGGCTCAACTTTGTGTCGAAGAAGAAGCTGACGCTTGTGCCAGAAAGCATGGAGCGGGCGCAGACGCCCCTGCCTGATCTGCATTTTCTCTTTGCCCCCCTCAAGGTCGGGCGGCTGGATTATCTGGTGCAGAAGGCGGTGGAGATGGGCGCGGGAATCATTCAGCCCGTCATCACCCAGTTCACCCAGAACCACCGGGTGAGCGTAGAGAAACTTCAGGCCAATGCGCTGGAGGCGGCGGAGCAGTGCGGGATACTGGCCGTGCCGCAGGTGAGAGAAGCGGTGAAGCTGGAGGCGCTGCTGGAGAGCTGGGATGCGTCGCGGCGGATTATCTTCTGCGACGAGGATCATCTGACGCATAATCCCCTGCCCGCGCTCTCAGGCGTTTCTGAGAGGCGGCTTGCAGTATTCACCGGCCCGGAAGGCGGGTTTTCGGATGCTGAGCGTGAGTATCTGCGCTCCCTGCCCTTCGTCACCGCCATACCGCTCGGCCCGCGCATCCTGCGGGCGGACACGGCGGCGGTGGCGGCGCTGGCTGTGGTGCAGGCGGTGCTGGGCGATTGGCGCTGACGGTGGAAAGATCGGGGACAGTTTACTTGGCCTGTTCCGAGCGCTGGCAATTTCGCACTGAGGAGCAGGCCAAGTAAACTGTCCCCGATCTCCTGGCGCCGCTGATTGTTCACAGAATTTCACTTGAACTTGCCCAGCTGTTTCGCCAAGTGTGCCGCACCAACACATTCCGGCGGCCTTGACCCGCCAGGGGAGAGAGCATGGCCCGGGACACGACCGATCTGACGCCGGTTACAGGCATTGACGAGCTGGTCGCGTGGATCGCCGCCGGCGAGAAGCCAAAGGATAAATGGCGGCTCGGCACGGAGCATGAAAAATTCCCGTTTTATCCGGAGGGCAACAGGCCCGTTCCCTATGAGGGGTCGCGCGGCATCCGGGCGCTGCTGGAAGGCATGCAGGGCATGCTGGGCTGGGAGCCGATTGTTGACCAAGGCAACATAATCGGCTTGGTCGAGCCCACCGGCATGGGCGCGATTTCGCTCGAACCCGGCGGGCAGTTCGAGCTTTCCGGCGCGCCCTTAGAGACGCTGCACCAGACCTGCCGCGAAGCGAACGCGCATCTGGCGCAGGTGCGCGAGATCGCCGAGCCTTTGGGCATCAAGTTTCTCGGCATGGGCGGAAGCCCAAAATGGACGCTGGCCGAGACGCCGCGCATGCCGAAATCGCGCTATCAGATCATGTCGAACTATATGCCGAAGGTTGGAACCAAAGGCCTCGACATGATGTACCGCACCTGCACGATCCAGGTGAATCTCGACTTTTCGAGCGAAGACGACATGCGGCGCAAAATGCTGACCTCGATCAAACTGCAGCCGCTCGCCACCGCGCTTTTCGCGGCCTCGCCCTTTACGGAAGGCAAGCCAAACGGCTTCCAGTCCTGGCGCGGCGACATTTGGCGGGACACGGACAATCGGCGTTCGGGCGTGCCGACTTTCCTGTTCAACAACACGTTTGGCTATAAAGACTATGCCGAATGGGCGCTGGATGTGCCGATGTATTTCGTCTTGCGCGGCGGGCATTACCATGACGCGACGCATGTGACGTTCCGCCAGTTCATGAAGGGCGCGCTGAAGGATGCAATTCCCGACGGCATGCCGAACATCGGCGACTGGACCAATCATCTGGGCACGCTGTTTCCCGACGTGCGGCTGAAGCGCTTCCTCGAAATGCGCGGCGCCGATGGCGGCCCGTGGCGGCGCATCACCGCCCTGCCCGCCTTCTGGGTAGGCCTGCTCTACGATGAAGACGCGCTCGCCGCAGCCGAAGCGCTGACGGCGGACTGGCGCTACGATGATGTCATGCACATGCGCAATACCGTGCCGCTGATGGGCATGAAGACGCCTTGGCGCGACGGCACGCTGCTGGAGGTGGCGCGCGAGGCGGTGAGGATTTCTCGGCAGGGGCTGAAGAAGCGGGCGCGGCTGAACGCGGACGGCTATGACGAAACCGTGTTTCTCGCGCCGCTTGAGGAAGCCGTGGCGCGCGGGTCGACTTTGGCGGAGGTGATGCTGGCGGAGTATAATTCGGCATGGGGGCGGAGTGTGGAGCCGGTGTTCATGGGGTATGCGTATTGAGTCAACTATGATAATTGACAATTGTCACCATAAGATCTATTGCGACCTATGATCAAATCGTTCCGGCATCGAGGCTTGCGACGATATTTCGAGACGGGCGATCACCGCGATTTGCGGGCTGACCAAGTCAAACGCATTCGCAGGGTTCTGGCCATTTTGGATGCTGCGGTGAGCATTGAGACGCTTGAGACACTACCGGGGATGCGGCTGCACGCATTGAAGGGTGATCTTGATGGGTTTTGGTCGATTTCGGTGACCGGCAACTGGCGCATTGTCTTCCGCTTCGATGCCGGAGAGATGTCTGATGTTGATTTTGTTGATTATCATTAGGATTGAAAGGCGCGCTGATGAACATATTTGATCCTCCACATCCCGGCGAAATCCTGCGGGAAGAGTGCCTCGTTCCGCTGTCGCTTTCCGTGACCAAGGGAGCTGAGGTTCTTGGCGTCACGCGGCAGACGTTGAACAATCTGGTCAACGAAAAATCCGGGATCAGCCCGGAGATGGCCGTGCGGCTGGAGAAGGCGTTTGGATCGGAAGCGGGGTTTTGGCTCCGGCTGCAGACGGCTTATGACCTGGCGCAGGCGCGCAGGAATACATCATTGAATGACATTAGGCGTTTTGTTCCGGAGGCGGCGGAACGCTGATCAGCGACTTGCACTCAGTTGCGGCGGAGGCGCGGACGGCATTTCCCGCCTCTGCGGCACAGCTTGGAAGATACCGCAGCCATTTCAAAATTATCCTTGCAGATTCGGAGCCAGACTCCGATTTTGCAAGAATAACCGCCCAGCAAACCGGTTAGCCCCCCGCCAAAATCATCCCCGCCGCCCGCTCCGCAATCATGATTGTCGGCGCGTTGGTGTTGCCGCCGACGAGCCTTGGCATCACCGACGCGTCGATCACTCGGAGACCGGTCACGCCTCTCACTTTCAGGTCCGGCGTGACGACGGACATTTCATCCCTTTCCGCACCCATCTTGCAGCTGCCGACCGGGTGATAGACGGTCTCGGCTTTTGCCCGGATGAAGCTGATGAGGTCATCCCGCGACGTGACATCCGCGCCGGGCTCCAGCTCCATTTTCCGGTAAGGCGTAAATGCAGGCGCGCTGAGGATGCGGCGGGACCAGTTGAGCGCGTCGAGCATCACATCGAGATCGCGCCCGCTGGCTAGATAGTTTGGATCAATCAGCGGCGCGTCGAAGGGATGCGCGCTGGCGAGGCGAATTGTTCCCCTCGCGTCCGGATAAAGATTGCAGGCGTGCAGGGAATAGCCGTTGCCGAAGGCCGTGGTGCGGCCGTGGTTTTCGATGCGGGCGGGGATGAAGTGCCACTGGATGTCGGGGAGCGCGCCGGCAGTCGAGGAGTGGACGAAGCCGCCCGCTTCGGCGAGATTTGAGGCGGGGTCGCCCCGGCCAGAGCGCAGATAGCGGGGAATGTGCAGCCCCGCCCGAAGCAGGGCTCGGGGGGCGACGCCGAGGGAATGGCCGGTGCTTGCCTTGGTCTGGACGATGATGTCGAGATGGTCCTGCAGATTCGAACCGACGCCCGGAAGGTTTTGGACAAGCCCTATCCTGTGTTCCGCCAAGTGGCTTGCGGGACCGATACCGGACAGCATGAGAAGCTGTGGCGAATTGATGGCGCCGCCGCAGATCAGCACCTCGCGCGTGGCGATGATCGTCTCTTTTCCCATGCCGATCTGAATTTCAACGCCGCTGGCGCATTTGCCGTCGAACAGGATGCGGCGCGCCATCGCGCCGGTGATGCGGGTGAGATTTGGGCGGTCTTCCACTGGGCGCAGATAGGCAACGGCGGTGGAGGCGCGGCGGCCGTTCAGCGTGGTGGTCTGATAGAGACCGACACCCATTTGGCTCGCGCCGTTGAAATCCGGATTGTGCGGCAATTGCAGCTGGGTGCCAGCCTCGACAAAGACGCGGGAGAGGAGATTGGGGTCGGGATTGTCCGAAACGGGCAGCGGGCCTGACGCGCCGTGGAGCGTTGACGCGCCGCGCTGGTTGTTTTCTGATGATAAGAAGTGCGGAAGAACGGATTTCCAGTTCCAGCCCTGTGCGCCGAGCCTTTCCCATTCGTCATAATTCTCCGCCGCGCCCCTGATGTAGCACATGGCGTTGATCGAGGACGATCCGCCCAGCACCTTGCCGCGCGGCCAGTAGAGACGGCGGCTGTTCAGCTCCATTTGCGGGACGGTGTTGTAGCCCCAGTCGAGTGACTTGAAGCGGACAATGGCGGCGAGACCGAGCGGGATGTGGATGAACGGGTTTTTGTCCGGCTTTCCGGCTTCGATGACGCAGACCGAGAGTTTTGGGTCCGCCGACAGCCGGTTGGCCAGCACGCACCCGGCGGAGCCCGCGCCGACAATCACATAGTCGAACTGGCGCTGCTCAGACATTATTTTCCGCCGCTTCTTTTGCTGACTTCAAGCTGCAACTATATGCGCCCTTGCGCGCATGAACAGCATGTTGTTTCAATGGCGTCTGAAACACGTTGGAGGAACAGACCATGTTGCCATTGATCGAGATGATGATGAAGGCCGGCGGCGGCGAGGCCATGCAGAACATGGCCAAGCAGTTCGGCATTTCGCAAGCGCAAGTCCAGTCCGCTATTGAGGCGCTGATGCCGGCGTTCTCAGTTGGGCTGAAGCGCAACGCCGCCGACCCGATGGGCATGGGCGCGTTTCTGCAGGCGCTCGGCACCGGCGGTCACGCCAATTATTTCGACAATGTGCAGAAGGCCTTCAACCCGGCGGGCGTCGCCGACGGCAACAATATTCTCGGTCATCTGTTCGGCTCCAAGGAAGTCTCACGCGCGGTGGCGGCTCAAGCGTCCGCCGCGACGGGCATCGGGACCGAAATCCTGAAACAGATGCTGCCCTCGCTGGCTTCGATGATGATGGGCGGGCTCGCCAAGCAGACGGCGGGCCAGATGCAGGCCGCAGCCGGCATGGGCGGCGGCAATGTGTTCGGCCAGGTCATTGAAGAGATGATGAAACAATATGGCGGCCAGCGCCAGGCGCAGCCGGAGGCGCAGGAAAATCCGTTCGGCAAAATGCTCGAAGGAATGTTCGGCGGCGGCGCTCAACAGCAACGCCAGCAGCAAAACCCGTTGGGCGACAATCCGCTTGGCAAGATTTTTGAGGAATTCACCAAAAACATGCAGGGAAATCAAGGCGGCGCGCGTCCGCAGGGCAATCCAATGGGCGACAATCCGCTCGGCCAGATCCTCGAAGGCATGTTCGGCGGCAGCCAGCCGCGCCAACCCGCCGAGCCGCAATATGAGGAAGAAGCGCCGCAGCCGCGCCGGGGCCAGGCGAAGAACCCTCTGGAAGATGTCTTGAACGACATGTTCCAAACCGGCAAGAAAACACAGGAAACCTATCAGCAGGGCGTGGAATCGATCTTCGACCAGTTCAAGCGCGGCATGGACAGGAACCGCTGAGGCTGGCGCATCGGGCGCCAAAATGCGATCACTTTGGCGGACGCAGCCCCTCTTGCCGTCATTCCGGGGCCGCGAAGCGGAACCCGGAATCCA
>JANMMM010000021.1:0-9099 GCA_031373225.1 Phyllobacteriaceae bacterium
CCTCCTCGGTAACGGCATCAACATTGCTGGTGCAAACCAAAGCTTGTTGCAAAACAACTTTATGAAACCAGTTACGAACAGGTTCGTAGTACGTTGAAAATAGAGAAGGTCATGATGAGAATTTGACTGCGAAAAAAAGGGCCGGGTCCGGTACCTGACGCATTTCCAACTTCAACGACAACCTCAAGTACGACTAGAACCTAGTAGTGCCCTCCGCAGTAGCTTTTACAGCATGTGACGTATCCTTCTGGATAGTGACACTTACTATATGGAAACTTTAATCTTGTAAGAGGCCATTTAAAACCCCGCTCAACCCACATGTCTTTTTTGTAGCCTCTTGTCGGCGAATTGGAACCCCGACGACGCCAATCATCCCAGGTACTCGTACGTCTAGCACCATGCAAGAAGACTATCTGTCCAACGATGACGATAATAGCACTTCGGCTTCGACGCCGATTTCCAGATCGAGAGCTATCTGCGCCACCAGGGCACGACCTTCGTCGACCGCTTCGACGCCAATTCCTATCTCTACATGACCCGCGCCATGGACTACTTCGATCTGGCGGCGGAACATGGCGATGTGCTCGCTAACGCGTTTAAGGGCACGAAGACGCGCTTCTGCGTCGTGTCCTTCACCAGCGACTGGCTGTTTCCCACAGCGGAAAGCCGCACGATTGTCCACGCGCTGAACGCGGCGGGCGCGTCCGTGTCTTTCGTCGAAATCGAGACAGACCGCGGCCATGACGCCTTCCTTTTGGACGAGCCTGAACTGTTCGCCGCCATATCAGGCTTCGTCCGCTCCGCCGCCCGCGCCAGAGGTTTGGAGCAAAAATGAGCGCCATCGCCGCCAGCCGCGTTGACCTCGCCGTCATCCGCGATCTTGTGTCGCCCGGAGCGAGAGTGCTGGATGTCGGCTGCGGCGAAGGCGCGCTTTTGGAATTGCTGCAAGGCGAGAAGAGCATCGACGGACGCGGTGTGGAGCTAAGCCAGAAGGGCGTCAATGAATGCGTCGCGCGCGGCCTTTCGGTCATTCAGGGCGACGCCGACACCGACCTTAAATATTACCCCGACAAGGGCTTCGACTACGTCATCCTGTCGCAGACCTTGCAGGCGACGCGCAACCCGCGGAAAGTCTTGGAAGACATGCTGCGCATCGGCGACCGCGCCATCGTCTCAATCCCGAATTTCGGCCATTGGCGCGTGCGGCTCTACATCAGCCTGTTCGGCCGCATGCCCGTCACCAAGGACCTGCCCTACACCTGGTACGACACGCCTAACATCCATTTCTGCACCATCCGCGATTTTGTTGAACTCTGCCGCGACATCGGCGCGACCGTCGAAAGCGCCACCGCGCTCAACGCATCGGGCCAGAAGTTCGGCGTCAACCTGCCTTGGGCGTTCTGGAATTTCTTCGGCCAGCAGGCGGTGTTCTTGTTGCGGAAGTGATCCGCCCCGTCCCCTGCGGCGCCAGCACCGGCACAAACACCCGCCGCGAAATCTTTTGCGACACCGGGATGCCCTGATACAGCCGCTTCTGCGCCTCAACGATGATGACGCCGGCAAACGGGCTGAACGCCTTTCGCCCCATCCGCTCCAGCCACGAGGCCGGCCGCATCAGCGCGCGGGTCTTCACCGGCGGAAACAACAGCGCCTCCGTGGTGCCGCCGATGGTGAAATTTGCCTCGCGCAAGAGCCGCCCCAGCTGCCCCCGGCTGTAGGGCCGCCCATTGCCGAACGGCGTGTGTTCAAACCGCGCCCACAGGCCGCGCCGGTTCGGCGCGACGATCACCAGCCGCCCCTCAGGGGCCAGAACCCGCCACATTTCCTTCAAGGTCTCACGCGGGTCCTCGCAATGTTCCAGCGCATGCACCATGAGAATCCGGTCAATGGAGGAATCAGGCAAAGGAAGATCCTCATCAAAAACCAGCGCTGCGAGCGACGGCATTCCCGCAGGCCAGTTCACCGCGCCCATGCCCGCCGGCATGAAGGCGAATGTCCGCTCAGTGTCCGGCGCGAAACGGTCGAGCCATGGCAGCGCGTAACCAAGCCCCACCAGCCGCTCGCCCGGCAGCTTCGCCCACAGCGGCGTCAGCGCCATGCCGATCGACCGCTCGGCCAGATGCCCGAGCGTTGAGGCGTAGAATTCCCGCAGTTCGACTATGTCCGCATGCATCGGCGGTAGGTAGCATGACAAAAGGGATGTGCAAGGGCGGGAAATGCGGCTAGAAAATCCCAGATTGCAAACAAAGGCCCATCACATGCCCCTAGAAGTCCTCCAATTCCCCTGCCTCTCCGACAATTTCGGCGTCCTCATCCATGACAGGGCCACCGGCAAAACCGCCGCCATCGATGCGCCGGAGGCCCCGCCTGTTGTTAAAGTCCTCGAAGAAAAAGGCTGGGAGCTGACCGACATATTCACCACCCACTGGCACACCGACCATGTCGATGGGAACCTGACGCTCAAGGCGAAATACAATTGCAAAATCACCGGCCCAAAGGGCGAAGCCGACAAAATCCCCGGGATCGACGTGACAGTCGCAGAAGGCGACACATTCGACTTCGCCGGCCGCGCGGTCACCGTCATCGACTGTCCCGGCCACACGCTTGGCCACATTTCATATTACATCGCCGCCGAAAAACTCCTCTTCGCCGCCGACACGCTCTTCGCCCTCGGCTGCGGCCGACTTTTGGAAGGCACGCCGGCGCAGATGTGGTCGTCGCTCTCCAAACTCATGGCGCTTCCAGATGACACGGTGGTTTACTGCGGCCATGAATACACGCTCGCGAACGCCAAATTCTCCGTCACCATCGATCCGGAAAACGCCGGGCTCGCCACCCGCTTCGAAGACATCAAAGCCAAGCGCGAACGCGGCGAGGCGACATTGCCGACGACCATCGGCCTCGAACGGCGCACCAATCCCTTCGTGCGCCCTCAAGACGCCAAAATCCGCAAACTGCTGGGAATGGCAAGCGCCTCCGACGCCGAAGTTTTCGCCGAAATCCGCCAGCGCAAGAACAATTTCTGATGCAGGCGGCGGAGATCATCGCCGCGCTCGGTATGTCGCCGCATCCGGAGGGCGGCTGGTATGTTGAGACCTTCCGCGACGCGCCCAATGGCGGGCGCGGCAATTCCACCGCCATCTATTACCTGCTGGAGGCGGGCCAGCGCTCGCACTGGCACCGCGTCATCGACGCCGCAGAGGTCTGGCACTTTTACGACGGCGCGCCGCTGGAGCTGGGCCTGTCAGCGGATGGGCGCGGCTCAAACCTTCATATACTCGGCCTTGACCTTGCCGGCGGCCAGCGCCCGCAGATCATTGTCCCGGCAAATCACTGGCAGTCGGCCCGCAGCCTTGGCGCATGGACACTCGCCGGCTGTACGGTCGCGCCGGGATTTGAGTTTGCGAAGTTCGAAATGGCGCTTCCCGGCTGGGAGCCGGCAGGTTAATGCAGCACGCCGACCACAATCAGCGCCTGCGCCAGATAATAGGTGATCCAGATCATCGGACTGATAACCGGATGCTTGTTGACCTCGCCATCCATCAGAAACCGCTCGTGCGCAATCAGCGTGTCCGACACATAAAACAGCGTAACGCCCGCGAGCACGGTCAGCGGGGCGTATGCCAAGGCAAACAAGGCCATGACCGTGATGACCAGCGCATAGGCGATAATCTGCGCCCCGAGCTCGCGCGGCAGTTCTCGCCACAATATTTGCGTAAGATAGGCGGAATGGCCTGCGCAGAGCGCCGCCAGCAAAATGCGCCACGGCTGACTGGTCCAGCGCATCGGCTCGTCGTCATATTGCCCGACAAAAAGGAACACAAGCGCAATCTGCGCCAGCAGGAAGCTTGAAAGACCCGCTTGGAACATTTCGTCGCCATCCAAGGCGAGCAGAAAATCTCCCGCGCATGCAAGTGACAGTGCAATTATCAGCACAATCGGCCCGCCGCCCGCCAGCGCGGCGCAGGCCAGCAGCGCAATCGCAAACGTCTTGATGACCGCGCGCTTCAGCGCCGCCGGCTGCGGGATGATGAACAGATAAAGAAGCGAGGCGGCCGCAGAAAATATCAACAGCCCGTTCTGCAGCGACTCAATCCCGCCCGGAAATGGCAGCACTGTCTTCCCCCCGCGTCCCGTTGGCCTTGCCAAATCCGGGAATCATGTCCTTTGCACCCAATACCGCGCCGAAGGTTATCAAAAGACAAGCCGCAATTGTATAATTCGATGCTTGCGCGCGCCCGGCGGCTATCAGGATGAAGGTGGACAATAATGGCGAAGCATAGCTTGCGGCCCCCAGAACCTGAATGTCGCCATGCTTGACGCCGTAATCCCACGCCATGAAGGCAAGGCCCAGCGGAACCAGTCCGAGCATGATGACAGCCATCCACTCGCCGCCGCCCTGCGGCCAGACTGTCTCCTCAAAAACCAGGTGCGCCGCCAGCCCGAGCGTGGCAGTCAGCGCGCAGAAGCCGGTCACCGTGTCCGTCGGAACAGAGGCGTTGCGGCGCGACAGCAGCGAATAGCCGGACCAGATAAGCGCGCAGAGGCCGGCCATCGCATAGCCGAACGCGTATCTTGCCTCAAAACTCACCGCGCCGCCCTTGGTGACAATCAGCGCCGCTCCCGCAAGCCCGAACAGCGCGCCGGCTGCATGGTTCCATTTCAGTCTCTCTCCGGGCATCAGGGCAGAGCCAAGCACGATGAGCAGCGGCCATAGATAGGCGATTAGGCTCGCATCGGCGGTCGGCGCATTGTCGAGCGCGGTGAAGTAGCACAGGTGATAGCCGAACAGGCCGCCCGCGCCGAGCGCCCAGACCTTCCAAGGCTGCCGCAGCGCGGCCCGCCGCGCCGGCTGGGCAATCATCGCGGCCACCCCCGGCGCCGCGCCGATCGCAAAGGTCAGCGCCAGCAGCTGCAGCGGCGGCACCTTTCCGGACAGGTCCGTCAGGAGCGCAAGCAGCGCCCATGCCGCGACAGCCGAGAAACCCGTCAGTGTCGCCCTGTCCAAAATCGCCCCCTGATCGCGCCGCTGTTGGCGCGTCCTAGTTCACCGCTTCAAACCGCGCCGCGTCAACCGAAACCGTGCCCACCGAGGTGCCGACCCGCGCGGCAATGGGGGCAAAAAGGCCGGTAGCGCCGATTGGCGCGAAGCTTATGCGGATATTCTTGTTCCTGCGCAGATATTCAAGTTGCTTCTTGCCCTTTTGATAGCCCGAAACGGGCATGAAGCGCACCGCGCATTCCGCCACTGGTCCCGAATAGCCTTTGGTCGCGTAAATGCCCATCCGCAGCGGCGACAATATCAGATCCGCCCGCGTTTCTCCGTCAAAGACGCGCACTGTGCGGCTGCAGGTCTCGCCGAGGCTCGCTGCGCGCACCACCAGGCCAGTCAGCGGATCGCTCACCGCCTTCAGCTGCGCTGCCTCAACTTCGATCCATTCGCCCCTGCGGCGCACCGGCGGCACATTCTGCGTAGAGACGACCGAACCGCCTGAGAAACCGAGCCTGGTCGACTTGTTTTTCTTTCCCGACACATAAGTCAGCGCGTAAGACGCCGGACGCACCCCATTGCCCGCCACCTGCCCGTCAACGGACACATAGCCGCGCGTGTCGTCAAACAGCGCGCCGACACCGGCGCTGTTCACGGCGCCCTTAATCGAAAACCGCTTCTTTGCCACCGTCGTGGTGAAACTCGTCTTCGCGAGCGGCAGTCCGTAAAGCGAGATCGAGAACTCGCTCTTGAATGTCTGCGCGTCTGCGCCAAGTGCGGCGGAAGTCATGGAAAATAGCGAAGCGGCCGCCGCCGCCGCCAAAAGCTTTTTCATTTCGAGTTTTCTCCGGATCGCCCATTGTTCTGCACCTTGCCAGACAATTCCGACAAATTTTGGCCCGGTCAGCTATTTTGACCTGCCCTGCGCCTCAAGGCTTGACGCTTTTGACCCCGCTGACTATAGAACGGCAACTTTTCAATCCGGGGCACGCTCCGGCGCAATGCCGTTTGGCTGTATTCCGCCCGGATGCGAGCAACTACAAAGGTTTAAAAAATGTCGCGCGTATGTGAATTGTCCGGCAAGGGCGTGCAATATGGCCATAATGTCAGCCATGCCAACAACAGAACCAAGCGCCGCTTTCTGCCGAATTTGGTGAACGTCACGCTGATCTCCGACTCGATGGGTCAGAGCTACCGTTTCCGCATCTGCGCCAATGCCTTGCGCACCGTGGAGCACCGCGGCGGACTCGACGCCTTCCTCGCCAAAGCGGCCGATTTTGAGCTGTCGCAGCGCGCCCGCCTGTTGAAGCGCCAAGTCAAGCAGAAGACCGCCGCCGTCGCCGTCGCTGCTTAATTCGAAAATTGCGGCGGGCCTGCCCGCCGCTCTGGTTCCATCACCCCAGGATAAAAAAATGACTTCCTTCAGAACATATCTGCCGTTCATCGCGGCCATGGCTTTCGTTGTCGTGGCGTCGAACATCCTCGTCCAATACCCGTTCGACCATTTTGGCATGAAAGACCTCCTGACCTGGGGCGCCTTTTCCTATCCCATCGCCTTTCTCGTCAACGACCTCACCAATCGCCGCTATGGCAAACCCGCCGCCCGCCAGGTCGTTTTCGCCGGCTTCCTCATTGCCATCGCCTTGTCGGTCTGGCTGGCCACGCCGCGCATCGCCATCGCCTCAGGAACTGCCTTCCTCACCGGACAGATGCTTGACATCCAGGTCTTTGACCGCCTGCGCCGCCAAAGCTGGTGGAAAGCCCCCTTTATGGCAACCATTTTCGGCTCAATTCTCGACACGGTCATTTTCTTTTCCCTCGCCTTCGCCGCCCGCTTCGCATTCATCGACGCGGCGTTTGGAATGGCGGACGGATCATTGGCCTTCCCCGTTCCGTTCTTCGGCGGCGAGACATGGCTCTGGATGGCGCTGGCCTTTGGCGACCTGTGCGTGAAGGTGCTGATGGGCGTCCTGGCGCTGGTCCCCTATCGCGCGCTGTTGAACATCTTGCGCCCCGCGCCCGGCATTGCTTAACTGGGCCCTACTTGGGGAGGACAAGATGAACAGCGCTTTCTGGCTCGCTTTCGCGGCCTATCTCATCCCGACATTTCCGCTCGGCTATTTCTGGCATCTCAAGACGTTCGCGGCGGAATATGAGAAGCTGAACATCTACCGCCCGGATGTGATCATCCCCATGGGCCTTGCATCCATGATAATTCAGGCGCTTTTCTTCGCTTGGGTCTATCCGCGCCTTTTCAGCACCGCGCCGGAGCTCTAGCTGTCAAACGCCGTCAAGTTCGCGCTGATTTTCGGCGCGCTCGCATGGTCATTCGCCGTCCTTCCCGTTGCCGCCAAAAACAAGATGGCCTCGGTGCCGAAATTCATGGCGCTGGAGACGGCGTTTACGGCGCTGCAATATGCCATCACAGCCCCGCTGATCGCGCTGGCATGGCGCGGCGCCTCGGCAGCCTGACGCTCAATCCAGCAGCTTGAACTCCAGAAGAAGATTCCGCTGCAAAATGGAATGGTTGTCGTCCGACAGCAGCGTCACACGGGTGGCGCCGCCTTCGTCCTGCCACACGTCCAGCGCCTCCATATTGTCGATCTGGTAACCGAGGTCCGCATCCAGCAACGTCTCGCCAACGACCGTCGCCCCCGGCTCAATGTCGCCGCCTTTGACCAGGGCCAGCCGCATCGCGATGCCGTCCGCCATGTTGAACCGGCGCTCCAGCAGCAGCAGGTCGCCGTTCGGCAGAAAATCGCCATCGGTGATGTCAAACGCGCCGTCGCGCGCGACATAAAAGATGCCTTTCTTCGGCCCGCTCAAAACAGCGGCGAAAATGTCACCCTTTTTGCTCAGGCTTCTTTCCGTCACCGCGACCGCCGCGCCCTCCAGCGGACCATTTTCGGGCGACAGCGCCAGGGTTTCAAAGCCCTTGTTGTTGCGCAGTTCCCTTGCCGGCACCGGCAGCGTTTCGTCCTTCAGCCTGACCGTCAGCAAGTCCGGGTCGAGCGTGCCGCTTGAAATGCGGTGTTCCCGTTCAAACGACACAGTTATGTCATTGCCGCGCGCCAGCATGCCTTCGGCGTCAGACTCCCATTTCTTGCGATAGGCGTCGCCGTCCTGATCAAGCATGGGATTCATCCGGAAATCGGCAATGCCCGCCGGACCCCCATTGGCGTCCCGGATCACAGTTCCCGCAAACCAGAAACCTGTGTCGGCGACGCCGGCAAATTTGCCGCCCGCTCCCAGAAAACGGAATGCTGACAAGCCGCCCAGATTGCGTGCGCTGGCCGTCATTTCGAGGCCACCGACAAACTGAAGCCTGCCGAAATTCGTCTCGGTCGATCCGATCTTGAAGTTTTCAATGATGGAAGCGCTGACATCGAAATGCTGCAGCCCGAGATCCTGCGCTGCCGTGTCAGCTGCAAGCCCGATGGCTAAGCTCGTTGTGAGCAGGAACCGGCGCATAATAACCATTCAGCGGTACGCCCGGCGCAGCGCGGGCGCGGCGGCCTGATCCTCAAACAAAGCCGCCAGCTGCTCGGTCATCGCCCCCGCCAGCTCCTCCGCGTCCACAATCGTCACCGCCCGTTTGTAATAGCGCGTCACGTCATGCCCGATGCCGATGGCAATGAGCTCCACCGGCGAGCGCTCCTCGATCATCTCGATGACGGCGCGCAGATGCCGCTCCAGATAATTGCCCGGATTAACCGACAGGGTTGAATCATCCACCGGCGCGCCGTCTGAGATCATCATCAAAATCCTGCGCTGCTCCGGCCGCCCGATCAGACGGTTATGCGCCCATAACAGCGCCTCACCGTCGATATTTTCCTTCAGCAGCCCCTCGCGCATCATCAGGCCCAAATTGCGGCGCGCCCGGCGCAGCGGCTGGTCGGCGCTCTTATAGACGATATGGCGCAGATCATTCAGCCGGCCCGGCGTCGCCAGCTTTCCGCCATGCAGCCATTTCTCCCGCGCCTGCCCGCCCTTCCATGCCTTGGTGGTGAAGCCCAGCACCTCGACCTTGACGCCGCAGCGCTCCAGCGTGCGCGCCAGAATATCCGCGCATGTCGCCGCCACCGTGATCGGCCGTCCGCGCATGGAGC
>JANMMM010000072.1:0-5409 GCA_031373225.1 Phyllobacteriaceae bacterium
GCGAAGCGGAACCCGGAATCCAGAGATGGGCTGCTGGAACAAGGGCTGAAATGGGTTGTCTCGCAGGCTTCAACCCGGTCTGCGCAGGAGCGGAACTTCGATCTTCGCCACTCTGGATTCCGGGTTCCGCTTCGCGGCCCCGGAATGACGGATTTGGGTCGGCGACCACCAAAGTGATTCCATTTGAGCAACCGATGCGCTACCCTTTCCGAACTACCGCAAGATAGCGCTCGGCGCTGGCAAGAACGCAATTGAGCATAAAGGCCCGGTGCGGCTCCCCGTCGCCGTCATGGCGCATTTCAAGAGTGTCAATGTAGGCTGCGCGGTCGTCGGGTTCGACGATGGCCGGAGGATAACCGCCGCGCCAAAGAACTGCGTTCATCAACAGCCGCGCCGTCCGTCCGTTGCCGTCGGAGAAGGGGTGGATTTCGACGAGCCGTGAATGCGCTTCCACAGCTGTGTCCGGCGAAGGCGTCTCAGCCGCCAGCCAAATTGCGAAATCCCGCATCTGCGGACCTATTTCCGAAGGTCCGGGAAAAATCCGCTTCGACCCGGAAACCGTCCGCGCGCCGCTGCTATAGCGGCCGGGTTCCGCACGCTCATCGCCTGCGGTGATCAACGCCTGAACTTGTCTGATGTCCATTTCGCTGATTGCATCTGCGCCCGCTGCCACGCGATGGACAAAATCGAACGCATGAGCGTGATTGATCGCTTCCAGATGCTCCCTGACGGATTTGCCGTGGCCGACGGTCAATCCCTTTTCAAGGATAACCGCCGTCTCGGACCGTGTCAGCGTGTTGCCTTCTATAGCGTTGGAGGAGTAAGTGAGCTCCACCCGGTGCCAGTCATCCAGCGCCCGGACGGTCTGCGCATTCAAAGGACGCAGCGTGTCGAGTTCCATCTTCAGTACGTTTATGCGCTCAAGGGCTGCGGCGCTGGGAACGGAAGCTGCGTTTGGCATGGGCGCGACAATCACGCCTTTTGCAGCGCAGTTCAAGCCGCCATCTTCATTTCCCGCACCGGAATGCGCACCGAGACAATTGTGCCAATGCCTTCGCGCGAGCGTATCTTCAGCGCCCCGCCATGCATTTCGGCGAGCGAGCGGGATATGGCGAGGCCGAGGCCAGAGCCGGTATGGTTCTTGGAAAACTGGTTCTGCACTTGCTCAAACGGATTGCCGAGCTTGCGCAGCGCTGATTTCGGAATGCCGCAGCCAGTGTCTTCGATAGTGAGCGCCACCGCGCAGCCGACATGCTTGGCCCGCACCGTGATGCGTCCCGGCTGGCCGGTGAACTTTACGGCGTTAGACAGGAGATTGAGCAGAATCTGCTTGATCGCCCGCCGGTCGGCTTCGATGCTGATCGCGTCGTCGATCTGGGTGATGACTTCAATGTCCTTCTCCGCCGCCGGCACCGCGACGACCCGCACCGCTTCCTTGATGAGCGGGCACAGGTCGATCCTTTCGATCTCCAGCGAATAGCGTCCCGCCTCGATCTTCGACATGTCGAGAATGTCATTGATGACGCCGAGCAGATAATTGCCGCTGTGATGGATATCTTTGGCATACTCCTCGTAGCGGTCGGAACCGAGCGGGCCGAACATGCCGGACTGCATGATTTCCGAAAATCCGATAACCGCGTTCAGCGGCGTGCGCAGCTCGTGCGACATGTTGGCGAGGAATTCGGACTTGGCCTGGTTAGCCGCCTCGGCGCGCTCCTTTTCCGCCTGGTATTTCTGGTTCAGTTCCGTCGCCTCAATAACTCGCTCCGCCTCAGCCTTGCGGGCGAGGGAAAGGTCATGAATCGTCGCCATCAGCCGCCGCTCGCTGTCGGTCTGCCGTTCCTGATGCAGCTTGATCTGAGTGATGTCGGTGCCGATGGAGACGAGGCCGCCATCCTGCATCTTGTGCTCGTTCTGCTGCAGCCAGCGCCCATCGGCCAATTGCCGTTCAAAAGTCTGCACGCCGTCCGGGCCGCTGTCGGTGACCATGCGTTTCTGGCTGACCACAGGGCGGATGCGCTCAATCTCCTCGCGCGGCGTGCCCGCCTTGATCTGCTCCGGACGAAGCCCGGACAATTCCTGGAACTTCGAATTGCACAGAACCAGCCTCCGGTCGCGGTCCCAGACGGCGAAGGATTCGGAAATATTCTCAATGGCGTTGCGCAGCCGCTGATCGGCATCCTTGTAATTCTGCGCCAGATCCTTCTGCTCCGTTACGTCCACCGCAATGCCGATCAGGTGAATCTCCCGCGCCAGCGGATCGACAATCTCCGCCCGTGCCCGCATCCATTTCCACGAGCCGTCCGCATGGCGCATCCGGAACACATGGTCGATATGGCTGACTTCCTTGGAGACCAGCCGCCCCGCCAGCGCATAGAGATCACCATCATCCGGATGCATAATCTGCTCCACTTCGCCGAAGGCAAGAATCGCGTCGCGCGGCTCATAGCCCAGCATCTCATACATGGAGCGCGACCAGTACATGCGTCCGCGCGCCATGTCCCAGTCAAGCAGCCCGCAACGGCCACGTGACAGCGCCAAGTCAATGCGCTGGTGCGTCTGCCGGTAAATCTCGTCCGCGTCCTTGGCGCGGATCGTCTGGCTGAAATAGGCGTAGAGGACAACGAGCAGGAGGCCGGAAGTCAGCACAAACAGCGTGACATTGAGTGACACGGTCTTGCGCCATGCCGCAAACACCGCTTTCGTGTCCTGCAATGTCGCAACCGATCCGGCGGCGCCGTCTAGGAAATGCAGCGCCACCAGATAATCGCGTCCGCCTATCGAGACCGGCATCGCCCCCGCCTTGGCGCCGAACATGAAGAGCGGCTGGCTCTGGGTGACAATCGATTCAAGGTTTTTGCCGATGAGCCCGCCCATCGGTCCGCGCGCCGCGACGATCTCGAAAGCGGTGTTGGTGACCACGAGCGTGGCGGCGCTTTGATTTGTCCCGAGCGAGTCCGACAGCTGAAGAGCCGCCTCGGCCTTGGCCAGATCAATCTTTCCGGAAAGTCCCGTGTCCTTGGACAGTTCGGATGCGAGCTGCGCCGTGCCGAGATTGACGTTCAGCCCCGCCGACCATTCGATCTCATCGCGCGCCGCCATCAGCGACATGATGCGCGCGGCGGCGACAACGAGCAGAAAGAAGATGGTGAGAGTCGGAATGGCGCGCCGCAGGAAAGGCTCGGCGGCCAGAAGCTTCTGGTAGGCAGGCTCCGCCAGTATGCGGGCTGGCCCGGCAATGCCTGAGCGGCGCTCCGCGCTGCCAATCCGGGCGAACAAATTCCACGCAGGCGCGCGCCGCGCGTCGGCTTTACCCATGACGGATTCCCCAAATGTCTTTTCTTGTTACGCAAACGAAACGGAACGCCGCACCCCCGATTCGGGGGTCAATGAATCAAATGTGATTCGCCTTGTCCAGCCCCTGATTCGCTTTGCTTAAGAAAAACTTAAGCGAGCATCCGCTCGACAATGTCGCGCACGTCAGTGGAGAGCGATTTCTCCTGCGCAATCAAGGACAAGGCCTCGCGGGCTTTGGCTTTCCGAACGGCCTCCAGCGAGCGCCATGAGCGCATGGCGGTCAGAAGGCGCGCGGCGGTCTGCGGGTTCTGTCGGTCAATTTTCAAAACGGATTCCGTCAAAAGCTGATAACCGCCGCCGTCCGCGCGGTTAAAGCCGGTCGGATTGGAGGTGGAAAACGCGCCGATCAGCGCCCGCATCCGGTTGGGGTTGTCAAACGAGAATCCCTTGTGCGTCATCAGCCCCCGCACCGAGGCGAGCGCATTTACGCCTGGCGCCGTGGCCTGCGCGCCAAACCATTTGTCCATGACAAGCGGGATGTCGGCAAAACGGGCCTCGAAATGCGCCAGGGCGTCATTGGCTTCGACCGAACCTGAAAAGCGGTGGACGAGAATCGCCAACGCCGCGAATCGGTCGGTCATGTTAGTCGCCGCGCTGTAGTGGCTAGCAGGCAGGGCGGCTGACTTCTGCGCCAGCGCCGCGTAGTCGAGCAGCACGTTTTTCAGCGCCCGCCTGCCAGCCGAAGCCGCGTCCGGACTGAACTGCGCTGATTCTTCAAGGCCTGAATTCTGCTTTTCAAAAGCCGTCTTGAAGCTCGCTGCGATGCGCGCCTGCAATGCCTGCCGCGCATCAAAAATGGCGTCGGGATCGACATTGGAGCCAATCTCGCGGGCAATGTCGCCCTCCATCGGCAGCGTCAGCGCCAGCGCGCGGAAGGCGGGCTCCAGCCGCTCATCCGCCGCGATTTCGCCGAAGGCGGTAATCAGCGCGTCGTCGAAGGCAGGCGCTTGCCCTCCGCGAGCCGATTTTGTCGCGGCGATCAGCGCTGCGGTCGCCACATTGCTCAGCGCCTGCCAGCGGCTGAACAGGTCGCTCTCGTGCCTTGCCAGGAAAAGCTGGTCTTCCTGCTTCTGCTCGAAACTCATTGTTACCGGCGCCGAGAAGCCGCGCAGCAGCGAGGCAATGGGGCGTTCCTTGATGCCTTCAAAGACAATGCGGTGGTTTTTCTTGCGCAGGTGAATGACGCCATTGTCAATCTGCGCGCCCTCAGCCGAGGCCGCGTTAAGCTCTTTGCCATCCGTTCCGAACAGCGCAAACGCCACCGGTATGTGCAGGAGCTTCTTGCGGCTCTCGCCCGGAGTCGCCTTGCTGCTCTGCTCAATCTCCAGAACGAGCCGCTTTTCGGTGCGTTCCCAAGTGGCGTTGACGGTCAGATTCGGCGTGCCTGCCTGATGATACCATTGCTCAAGCTGCGACAGGTCGCGTCCTGAGACTTTCTCGAAGCACTTGACGAAATCCTCAATCGTCACCGCCTGCCCGTCATGGCGCTCGAAATACAGATCCATGCCTTTGCGGAACAGGTCCTGACCCAGAACCGTCGCGAACATGCGCACGATTTCGGAGCCTTTTTCGTAGACGGTCGATGTGTAGAAATTGTTGATCTCGCGGTATTTTCGCGGCCTGGGCGGGTGGGCGAGGGGACCCTGATCCTCCGGGAACTGGTTGGCTTTCAGGCCGCGCACTTCGGCGATGCGCTTGACCGCGCGCGAGCGCTGGTCGGCGGAGAATTCATGATCGCGGTAGACGGTCAGCCCCTCTTTCAGGCAGAGCTGAAACCAGTCGCGGCAGGTGATGCGGTTGCCGGTCCAGTTGTGGAAATATTCATGCGCGATCACCGCCTCAATACCGGCAAAGTCGGTATCGGTCGCTGTCTCGGGATCGGCTAAAACGTACTTGTCGTTGAAGACGTTCAGTCCTTTGTTCTCCATCGCCCCCATATTTAACGAGGAGACGGCGACGATCATGAAAATGTCGAGATCATATTCGCGCCCGAACCGCTCCTCGTCCCAAGCCATGGAGCGCTTGAGACTGTCCATCGCATAGTCCGCCATC
>JANMMM010000079.1:0-12050 GCA_031373225.1 Phyllobacteriaceae bacterium
ATGAGCCGCTTCATCCAAACCTCGTCCGGTTCCTGCCCTTCAATGACCTTGAAATAGACCGTCATCAGCGCCGCTATTGCAAACGGCTCCAGGAGCGCCGCTTTTAACGCCCAGGCAAACACAATGGCGATGACGAAGGCCCAGCCGCCCATCTGGCCGGGATAATAGTAGAGGATGCCTGCCGCAGGGGCGAGCATGAGGAGGAAGACGAGGATCGAGATGACCCACATGAAGACCGACAGCCAGACGGCGTTTTTCAGGATGGTTTTGCCGTTCTGCGCATAGAGCACGATGCCGCGCTGGGCGGTTTCCCATGGGTTCTGGCTCTCGGTTTTGATATTGTAGCCGAGGATGATTTCGTCAACGTAAGTCAGGCTCATGCGGATGATGGAGTTGATGAAACTCACCAGGCCGCTGAGGCCGGGAATGGGAATGAAAGCGGTGATGCCGCCCAAGAGGCCGGTGAGCGCGCCGATGACGCCTTTGATCAGCTGGTCCATGGCGAACAGGACATTGGTTTCGGCGAAGCGCTCCGTCACCACCTGCTTCGCATAAGCGATCTGCCCCTGCCCGCCCGGAACCTCGCGGCCCTCGATCAAGTGAACGAGAACGGCGATGTGGCCGGCTTTGAGCACATAGAGGAGATATTCGCGGATCCAGTAGACGGCGACGGAGACGATGCCGAACCCGCCGGCCGCGCCCCAGAAGGCGAAAGTCGCGTGCGCGTCCGGGTCGGTGGAAATGTTGCCGACGCCATAGCCGATGGCCCCGCCGGTTCCGGTGGCGGCGATGTAGGCGATGGTGATGCCGAAGAAGACGAGCATCCGGAACAGGATGAACGGGAAGGTCCGGGCCATGAGGCCTAGCGTGCCGCCGATACTGAAATCCCACATGAGAATCATCCCCGCGCGAAGAAGCGCGCCCAAGCGTGCGGGTATTTAGCGGAGAATGGCTGGGGCGGCAATGCGTTGGAGCGATGACATGATTGACAACAGGTGATGGTGATGACATGATTGTCAACATGGATGCAGTCCTCGTCGAGCAAACAAAACAGCGATTGGCGGATGGCTGCCTCTTTGAAATTGTGATTTGGCAGGTTCCAGAGCCCGTTCCGGGAAGCTCTCACTTTTTCAAATACCGGCTGTATTATGGCCGTGACGGCGAACGAATTGTAGGTTTCGACAACGAACGCGGCAAAGGCGACCATTGTCATTTGGACGGCGTTGAGTTTCCCTATGAGTTCTCGACCCCTGACGCACTCGTAAGGGACTTCAAGGCGCAGATGTTCAAAAGGAGAATCAGGCAGTGAAAAACGCGCTTATTCAAATTCGACCAGATGAAGACACAGCTTTGGAAGAAAGCTTTGAGCGCGCCGAGCTGGCAATGCGCACCGGAATACCTTCCGATCCCGTCGCCACGTTCACATTCAGCTCAGAATCGCAGCTATTTGACGTCTTCACCGCTAAGCGGTTCGAACTTATCTCAAAGCTGCAGAAGAGCGGCCCTTCCAGCATACGGGGCCTTGCCCGCGCTCTTGGCAGGGACGTCCGGCGCGTGCACGACGATGTGGCGGCCTTGATTGACTGGGGGATGATAGAGCGCAACGCAGACGGAATGGTCTTCGTGCCTTTCGACGTTATCCATATCGACTTTGCTCTCAAAGCCGCCGCTTGAATGGTCCAAGGCAATGAATTCGCGTGTCCAAGCAACATGACTGGGCATTGCATGGTTGACCTTCCAAACCACGTTGACCGCCTGACCATCGCCAGAATCCTCAAGGTCAACCACGCCGGAGAACATGGCGCGATCCGCATTTACAGGGCGCAGATATGGATTGCCCGCTGGCGGTGTCCGGATGTTATGCCGTTTCTGAAAGAGACGCTGGCGCATGAAGTCAATCACTGCGCTTTGTTCCGGGCAGCGATGACGCCGCGCGGCACGCGGCCTTGCCGGGTGATGTCTCTGTGGGGAAACGGCGGATATGTTCTTGGCGTCTTGACAGCGCTGGTGGGCAGGCAAGGCATCTGGATTTGCACAGCGGCAGTTGAGGCGGCGGTTCATCGCCACCTTGAGGACCAGCTGTTCTTCCTGCGCGAACGCGATCCTGAACTTCATGATCTCATCAAGAGCATTCAGATCGAGGAGCTGTCACACCTGCATCACGCCGAGGACAATATCACCCATGACGGCTTTGCCGCGCGCCTCCTGAACCGGGTGGTTTCACTGTCGACGGATGTGGCGATCTGGCTGTCAACCTGGGGCGACTCGACGCGGATGAAGCGGGAGATGGCGGCGGGATTGAACTGAGCGCACCTACCCCCGCCCCGTCTGCCCCCGGTGCCGCAGATAATGGTCGGCGATGGCACAGGCGACCATCGCCTCGCCGATCGGCACGGCGCGGATGCCGACACAGGGGTCGTGGCGGCCTTTGGTGATGACCTCGACCTCATTGCCGTCGGCGTCGATGGATTGAACCGGGATCAGCATTGAGGACGTCGGCTTGACGGCGAAGCGGGCGACGATGGGCTGGCCGGTCGAAATTCCGCCGAGAATGCCGCCAGCGTGGTTGGAGAGAAAGACCGGCTTGCCGTCATTGCCGGCGCGCATTTCGTCGGCGTTTTCCTGGCCTGATAAGCGCGCGCCGTTGAAACCTTCGCCGATTTCAACGCCTTTGACGGCGTTGATCGACATAAGGTGACTTGCAATGTCCTGATCGAGCTTGCCATAGACCGGCGCGCCCAATCCAACGGGGACATTGTCCGCGACAATTTCGACGACGGCGCCGATAGAGGAGCCAGCCTTGCGGATGCCTTCAAGATATTCCGCAAACACGGGAACCGAAGAAGGGTCGGGAGAAAAGAACGGATTATTGTCAACTTCGCGCCAGTCCCAGTTGGCGCGGTTAATCAGCTTGCCGCCCATCTGCACCAGCGCGCCGCGCACAATCATGCCCGGCACGATCTTCCGTGCGATCACGCCCGCCGCCACCCGCGCCGCCGTCTCGCGCGCCGATGAACGGCCGCCGCCTCTATTGTCGCGGATGCCGTATTTGGCGTCGTAGACATAATCGGCATGGCCGGGCCGGTAGCGCTTGGCGATGTCGGAATAGTCTTTCGAGCGCTGGTCGGTGTTTTCGATCATCATGGAGATCGGCGTGCCGGTCGAGACCATGGTGACACCGTCATCCTTCAGCATGACGCCAGAGAGCACCTTGACCTGATCGGTCTCCTGCCGCTGCGTGGTGTATTTGGACTGGCCGGGGCGGCGCTTGTCCATATAAGTCTGGATTTCGGCCTCAGAGAATTCAATGCCGGGCGGGCAGCCGTCAACGACGCATCCGAGCGCCACGCCGTGGCTTTCGCCCCAGGTCGTCACGCGGAAAAGATGGCCGAAGCTGTTATGCGACATGCGCAGAAATCCCATGTTGGTCGGGCAAGTTCTATTTGCCTTAACCCTTTCCTGTCAAACGCCGGAAAATCTGCTTCCGGACAATTTGCGGCAAAGTTTTTGACACAATCCATGTGTTTAAGATGATCAGAGAATGCGTTTTATAAAAGAAGCCGTCAGGCTCGCCAGATCGGGACGATCAAGAGGAAGTGTCATGTTGAAGAATTTTTTGTTTCTGATCGCCGCCATGCTGTTCGCGCTGCCGGACAGCGCTTTGGCCGACGAAGTGGAAGGCAAGATCGCCTCCATCGATGAGACCAGTCAGACGCTGAAGCTCGACGACGGCTCGGTTTACAAACTGCCGGGCGAATTCGACTATTCGGTGATTGAGAAGGATATGAAGGTGACCATTGTTTTCGACGTGTCGGGCGAGGACAAGATGGTCACGGATATTGAATTGGCAGAGTAGGGCCATCCGACAAAATTTGCGGAACGGCGGCCGTTGTGCCGCCGTTTTTGTGTCTGGCGCTGTGATGTGATAAATGTGAGCCCATGAGACCCTCCGAAGCGCTGAAGCTCAATCGAGTTGCAATCCGCGAAGCCGTGGGGCGATACCCGACGGTCAATCCGCGCATCTTTGGCTCCGTTGTGCATGGCAGAGACACAGATGGCAGCGACTTGGACATTTTGGTGGACGCGCTGTCGGGCGCAACGCTATTCGACATAGGCGGCCTTTACGAAGAGCTTGTGGAACTGCTTGGCGTGCCTGTTGATCTCCGCACGCCGCTGGACCTTTCGCCGAAGTTCCGCGAACGCGTGATTTTGGAAGCGGTTCCCATATGATAACTGGTGTGTGCGGATTGATCGGCTGCCCCCACTCGCACCCCAAGGTTATGTGTAGCATGAATGGTCCGAAATGAATCTAAATTGTCGGCGGGGCTGAAATGCGGGCAATATCCCTAATTGATCCAACTTTCAGTAGGTGCATTCGGTCGTTTACACTTTCGATGTCTTCAACTGGCCGATAGGCTTTCAATGCTATCTTTTGGATCAGTTCGCGTCCCCCTCTCTGCGAAAACACAAAGCGGAATTCGTGTTCTGATTTGTAAATTGAGCGCTTGACGAATGCCAAATCATTGGCGTCTTTGACGTTCAACGTCGAAGGTGCCGCTTGGTTTGGCTCGTAATACAAAACCTCTCGCGCTAACAGTAAGGGAGTGTCGAGACGTATGAGGCGTCCCAGACGCCTTATCGCGCGTTCTAGCCTTCTTGCAAACTCCGCGACATCGGTAACTTCGACAACGGTATCGCCGAAGATTTCGCACGCTGCCCTCTCTTTAGATGTGCAAAAGCAAAAAATTCGGTTCGGCTTGCCACTAATGTTGTGGAACTCCATTTTCCCGGAAATTTTTGCTCCCGTCGTCAAATTTTCGACCACGACATCGTGATCTGGAGCATCAATATGCCTTCCGTCGTATCCGTCGCTTCTGGCTACATCGCTAGTCCTCATAAAGTAGGAAAAGCTTCTGAAAAGCAATTCGCCATCCAAGAGGGATTGCGCATATTTCGCTTCCAGGCCTTTGAATACGGAACTCGGGAACATTTGAAGAATTTTGGCCGCCCGCCGTTGAAGAAATTCGCTATCCATATCGGTGCAGCAATCTTGAATTGCAAGTACTTGATCGTGACTTAACTCGAACTCGAGTATGGATACCAGTGTATCCGCCCTCAAACCCAGCCCAGCGCGCCTTCCTCCATCACCAACACCCGGTCCTGCACAATCTCCACCTCCGCCGCATCCTTCGGCGCGACGCCATTGACGATGTGGAACAGCACACGGATGACGCCGCCGTGGGTGACGCAGACGGTCTGGCGGTTGACGGTCCGCAGCCATTTCTCGATCCGCACTGCCAATATCGCATAGCTTTCCGCGCCTTTGCCCGGCGGCAGGAAGTTCCATTTGTCCTTGTGCCGCGCGTCGAGCAGCTCCGGGCTCATCATCGAGATTTCCTTGATGGTAAAGCCCTGCCAGTCGCCGAAATGCACCTCGAGAAGCTGCGGATCGAGCCGGTATTGCGCAGGGTCAAGCCCCATGCCCGTGCGGATGCGCTCCATCGTCTCGCGGGTGCGCTTCAGCGGGCTGGCGACGAATTCATAATTCTGCGGGTCGGGAATGATGTCTCTGAGGATCAGCCCGTTGCCGTCCGCCTGACGCCGGCCTTTTTCGCTTAAGTCAGTGTCAAACTGGCCCTGCACGCGCTGCTCGGCGTTCCACAGCGTTTCACCGTGGCGCGAAAAGTAGAGGCGCGGCGTGTTTTTGAAGGGACGCGCCAATCAGGCTCAGTCCTTGACGACGGAAATGTCCGGCGCGTCCACCGCTTTCATGCCGACGACATGATAGCCGGAATCGACATGCATGATTTCGCCGGTCGTGCCGCGCGACAGGTCGGACAGCAGGAACATGGAGGCGTCGCCGACTTCTTCGATGGTGACGGTGCGGCGCATCGGCGCGTTATATTCGTTCCATTTGAGAATATAGCGGAAATCGCCGATGCCCGACGCCGCCAGCGTCTTGATCGGTCCCGCCGAGACGGCGTTGACGCGGATGTTTTTCGGGCCGAGGTCCACGGCGAGATATTGAACGCTCGCCTCCAGCGCCGCTTTGGCGACGCCCATGACATTGTAGTTCGGCATGACTTTTTCGGCGCCATAGTAAGTCAGCGTCAGCATTGAGCCGCCATCGGTCATCAGCTTCTCGGCACGCCGGGCGACAGCGGTGAAAGAGTAAACCGAGATGAGCATGGTCTTGGTGAAATTGTCTTCGCTGGTGTCGACATAGCGTCCGGTCAGCTCGTCCTTGTCGGAGAAGCCGATGGCGTGGACGATGAAATCGAGTTTGCCCCAGATGCGGGCGACTTCGGCAAACACGGCGTCCATGGCCGCAGCGTCGGTCACATCGCAATGGCCGACAAGCTTGGCGCCCAATTCAGCGGCAAGCGGCTCAACACGCTTTTTCAAGGCGTCGCCCTGCCAGGTGAAGGCAAGCTCGGCTCCTTGATCGGCGCAGGATTTGGCGATGCCCCAGGCGATGGAGCGGTTGTTGGCAACGCCCATGATGAGGCCGCGCTTGCCGTTCATCAGGCCATTTCCAACGCTCATGCTGTATTCTCCGGCAAAATATCAAACCGCCCTATGGCACAGGCGGGATTGGCCTTCAAGCTTGTTACAGCAGAGGCCCTCAGAGTCTGTTTTTGAAGTTCCCAATGCCGAGTCGAAGATGTCGATATTCGAGCAGCGGAGCGAAGCGTAGTTTTAGAGCATCGGGCGCTAACAAGGGATCACTTTGGCGGACGCATTCCCTCTTGCCGTCATTCCGGGGGCCGCAAAGCGGAACCCGGAATCCAGAGATGGGATGCTGGCAAGTGGGCTGAAATGGTTGGTATGTCGGGCTTAAAATCAGTCCGCGCAGGAGCGAAACTTCGCTCTTCGCCACTCTGGATTCCGGGTTCCGCTTCGCGGCCCCGGAATGACGGATTTGGGCCGGGCGACCGCCATAGTGATTCCATTAGAACAGCCGATGCGCTAGTGCGTGAGCACCGAAGCGCAGAAAAGCGCCCTTTGCAGACCGGCAGGGCGAGTTTCAAACAGACTCTCAGAAGAAACCGGTCGAAGTTATTTCGCCGCCAAGAAATGTTTCCAGCTGAATGTCGCGCTGGTCCGGCAGCATGACGCGCACATGCACCAGAAGATCGCCATGGCCGACGTCCGGCTTCGGCATACCTTTGCCGCGCAGCCGCAGGATTTTGTCCGAACTTGACCAGGCCGGCACCAAAATGGCGATTTTGCCGGACAGGGTCTCGACCGGCATTTTCGCGCCGAACACCGCCTGTTTCAGCGGCACGGCCAGATCGTAATGGAGATCATGTCCGTCGCGGCGGAATTTGGCATTGGGGCGCAGATGGATGGTCGCCACCGCGTCGCTGCGTTTGCCAAGCCTGTCGGGATTGCCCTGGCCGCGCAGACGGATCACCTGTTTGTCCTCGACGCCGCGCGGCAGCTTGACCGACAGTTTGCGCCCGTCGCTGAACTTGGCGTCAACCAGCGCCTCGCGCGCCGCCTCCTCGAGCGTGACGTGCAGATCAAAAGTGAAGTCCGCCACCTTTGGCGGCGTCTGCTCGCGGCCTTGAGCGCCGAAGGACGAGCCGAAGAATTCGCGCAGCATGTCTTCATTGCCGGCGAAAGAGGACCGCGTCTGGCGTCCGCCATTGGCGCGCGCGCCTCCGGCGAACCCTTCAAATCCGGCATGGCGCGGCTTGCCGGCATTGTCGATGACGCCGGAATCGAACTGGCGGCGCTTGTCCTTGTCGCCGAGAATCTCATAGGCCTGATTGGCCTCGGAGAAATGCTCCTTGGCCTTTGGGTCATCCGGGTTCTGGTCGGGGTGGAATTTTTTCGCGAGCTTGCGGTAGGCCGACTTGATATCGTCGGCTTCCGCATTTTTCGTTACGCCCAACACCGTGTAGGGATTGCGCACGGCTCAAACCTTTCGCGGCTGCCCGCATCATTGAATGTGACAGGCAAAGGCTCGATCAACATCGATTCACCCGCCCCTGACGCGCTATATGGCGATTCAGGTCATGATTACCAGTGAATTAACAAGAAGCGGTTAAAGCGCGCCGAAACTCGACATGGCCCACTCGCCGCTGTCGTCCAGACAGGCCTTGCCGGCGAAAAGCGCGATGCCTTCAAAGCTCTCGCGCGACGTCTTGAACTTGCGGCAAAGCTGGCCGTTCTCTTTGGCTTCGGCGATATCCGACACGGAACCGACGCTGCCGGTGTCCTGATTGGCCCAGGCCAGCGGGTTTGGCCCGAGGACACCAAGATTGGCCGAGGAGACGGCGTTGCGGATGGTGGCTTCGTCGGAAATCTGGTCAGGGCTGACGGAAGGTGTTTGCGGCACCGAATTGGTGACCAGCGATGGGTCAGCGGCAGCCTTGTCCATGCTGTTTCCAGTCATGGCGCAGCCGGACAGCAGCGCGAATGCCAAAAATGCAGACGCCCAAGCATGGCAAATCCGCCGCAATGCGCTATCACTGAATGAAGCCGAGTTCCTCACCACGCCACCCACGGACCCACAATCAAACCAGAGCCCAGTCACAATTATGAATGCAATCGAGTTAACAAACGATGACTTCACGCAGGAGAGCGAGCCCTACCGGCTTTTTGCGGCTTGGCTGAAGGATGCAACGGAGTCTGAAATCAACGACCCGAACGGCATGGCGCTGGCCACGGTGGACGCATCGGGACTGCCGAATGTGCGCATGGTGCTGTTGAAGGGCTTCGATGAGCAGGGGTTTGTGTTTTACACGAACTTCGAAAGCCAGAAGGGGACCGAGATTCTCGGCAGTATGAAGGCGGCACTGTGTTTTCACTGGAAGTCGCTGCGGCGGCAGGTGCGGGTGCGCGGCGATGTGGAGATTGTCACAGACGCCGAGGCCAACGAATATTACGCCACCCGCCCGCGCGGCAGCCGGATCGGGGCCTGGGCGTCGAAACAGTCTAGGCCGCTGGAGAGCCGGTTTGCGCTGGAAAAGGCGGTGGCGGAATATACGGCGCGATATCCGATCGGCGAGATACCGCGCCCCAAACACTGGTCCGGCTTCCGCATCCTGCCGTCAAGCATCGAGTTCTGGCACGACCGGCCGTTCCGGCTGCATGACAGGCTGGAGTTCAGGCGGGCTGGGGACGGGTGGGAAAAAGTTCGGATGTATCCCTAAGATTTCTTCCGGCTCATGAAGGCCATGAAAGCCGCCTGCGCCTCCTTGGAGCGCAGCCGTTCGGAGAAAAGCTTGGCCTCCTCGTGGATGCGCGCAATGACATCTTCCGGCTGGCGTTTTAACAGGCGGCGGGAGATTTGCAGCGCTTCGGGCGCGCGGGCGGCGGCTTTTTCGGCGAGCTTCAGCGCTTCTTCCTCAATCGCCTCTTCGCTGACGATCTTGTAGATCAGACCGGCGGCGAGCGCGTCGGCGGCAGTGAAATCGTTGCCCATGGCTAGAAGTGCGAAGGCTTTTTGATGACCTGTGACAGCCGGGACGAGCAGGCTGGAGGCGGCTTCCGGGACAAGACCCAAATCGACAAAAGGCGTGCGGAACAGGGAGCGCGGGGTGGCGAGTGTCAGGTCGCAGTGGAGGTGGATTGTTGTGCCGATGCCGATGGCGAGACCATCCACGGCGGAGACTACCGGCTTTCGGAGCGATGCAAGACATTCGAGGAAGCCGATGAGCTCCGGCATGTCGCCGCCGCTTGTGGCGTAGGCGAGGAAATCCTGCATGTCATTGCCGGTCGAGAATGCACCGGGGACACCGAGGAACAGGTGGCAGCGGATCGCCTCATCCTCCTCACCCGCCGCGAGGCCTTTCCACATTGCGTCATACATGGCGCGGGTGAAGGCGTTTTTCTTTTCGGGCCGGTTGACGCGAATGATTTGAACCGCGCCTTGGCGAGAGATATCAATATGTTGGGTCATGCTGTTCTCAATTTGATTCAGGCTGCGGCCAAAGCCGCGTCCGCGCCATCCAAAAGGCTCGGCGCGCCATTCTCCACTTGATCGCGCAGCGCGGCGGTTTCTGCCAGCGCATTGTCGGCGAAGAAGCGGAATAGCGCGATCCGGCCCGCATCGCCACCCGCCAGCGCGCCTTTGGCGAGATAGGCCCCGCCGGCGGCGAGCGAGAACAGCCGCTGATAGGGGGTTGCGCCAGCGAGCGCGGTGTCGGTCTTGCCGTCCTTCACCGCAGTCTGCAGGAAATGCGTTGTTCCGACCGCATCGCCGAGCGCCGCTTCGAGACGCGCCGCAGTGCCTTCGAGGCCGGGAAGGTTCGACTTGCGCAGGTCTTCCGCAATGTTGCCAAGCTCAACCAGATAATCGAACACGCTCTGGCCGCCGCCGAGCGGCAGTTTGCGCATGACGAGGTCAATCGCCTGGATGCCGTTTGTGCCCTCATAGATCGGCGCGATGCGGGCGTCGCGCATGTAGCGGGCGGCGCCGGTCTCTTCGATGAAGCCCATGCCGCCGTGCACCTGCACGCCGAGCGAGGCAACTTCCATGCCGATGTCGGTGGCAAAGCTTTTGGCGAGGGGCGTCAGAAGCCCTGCCCGCGCCGACCATTCCTGCGCGTCCGGCCCGCCTTTGTGCGACATGTCGATGGCGTGGGCGCAGGCGTAACAGATGGCGCGGGCCGCCTGCGTCATTGACTTCATCGTCATCAGCATGCGCTTGACGTCCGGATGCTCGATGATCGGGCTCATGCCTTCGGATTTTGAGCCCGTTGCCCGGCCCTGTTTGCGCTCATGCGCAAAAGCGAGCGCCTTTTGGAACGACGCTTCGGCGATGGCCAAGCCCTGAATGCCAACCGCAAGGCGGGCATTGTTCATCATGGTGAACATGCAAGCGAGGCCTTTGTTCTCCTCGCCGATCAGCCAGCCAATGGCGCCTTTCTCCATACCCTTCACATAGCCGTCGCCATAGATCATCACGCAGGTAGGCGAGGCATGGATGCCCATCTTGTGCTCGATGCTGGAGCAGAACAGGTCGTTGCGCGCGCCCGGCGTTCCGTCTTCCTTGGGCAGGAATTTGGGCACGAGAAACAGCGATATGCCGCGCGTGCCGACCGGGGCGTCGGGCAGGCGGGCGAGGACTAGGTGGATGATGTTTTCGGTGATGTCGTGCTCGCCGAAGGTGATATAAATCTTCTGACCGAAAATCCGGTATGATCCGTCCTCGCTGCGTTCAGCCCGCGTGCGCATTTCGCCGAGGTCGGAACCCGCCTGCGGCTCGGTCAGGTTCATCGTGCCGGTCCATTCACCGGAGATCATCTTCGGCAGATATTGCGCCTTCAGCTCCTCGCTGCCATGTGCGGCAATGGCCTCAACTGCGCCCATGGTCAGCGTCGGGCAGAGGCCAAAAGCCAGCGAACAGGCGCACCACATTTCAAGCGCGGCCATAGAGACCATCAGCGGCAGCCCCTGCCCGCCATAATCGACGGGAGAAGCGACCGCGTTCCAGCCGCCGTCTTTCCATGCGTGATACAGGTCCTTCCAGCCGGCCGGCATTGTGACCACGCCGTCTTTGAGCGCCGCGCCGGTTTTCTCCGCTGGGACGACAAGCGGCTCAACCTCCTCCGCCGCAAAGCGCGCGGCTTCCGACAAAATTGCTTCCAAAAGCTCGCCGTTCAAATCGCCATACGCGCCGTTTTCCAGCCCGTGCTCAATGCCGATGACATGGCGCAGCGTATGGCTCATCTCGGCGACAGGCGCTTTATACATTCAGGCTTCTCCAGCAGTCGAAGGGTTAAGCACGAGCTATATCCTTTTGACGTAAACGTCAATTATGTGGCGTGTTGACAGATTTCTTGACGGCATCGGACAGCTGCGGCTTAACCATCTTAGTCATTGCTTCTCATCCACCCCAAGCTTCGTTCGTCCGCAGCTCACGCCCCCCTCTGCCTGTCGGCATCTCCCCCGCAAGGCTAATGGATGCACACATCTTTTTTCGCGTTGATGACTCGATCTTGATTGGCGGGTTTTTGCTGGGTGTGATTCCTCTGGCTTTGTGAGCTTGAGGAGCAGCTTCGATGGATATTTGCGGAACCTTGCAGTTTGACGAT